>JAGRPD010000405.1 GCA_020439875.1 Verrucomicrobiales bacterium | reverse complement strand
CCCTAACAGCTTAAAAACCCACTTAAAACCCCCAAATTCACCCACCCAGCCCCCAATTCCATAACTTCATACAATGTATGTAATGTAAAGCAGAAAAGGAAAAAACTTGTTGCCTGGGGAATTTCCTAGCCTAGCATTTCCGCAGGTCTCTCTGCATGACCAGGGCCACAAGCCCGCCGCCCGCTCTCCGTTTCTCACACTAGGAGAGCGGGCTTTTTTTTGCCTTGCACGAATCCCGGGGATCTGCTGAGGTTGTGCCATCGCCGACGTGAGAAACCGGCAAACAGAGAGACCCATGCGACCATCAGCCAAATCGTATCTTGCTGGCGCGTGTCCGAAAGAGGGCACGCTTGAGAGGCTCGCACCTCGTCGCCCTGCGTCACCCGCGCGCCGCTGCTCTCTCTGGCGGCGCTTGTCTTCGGGTGGCAGCGGGGCGACACCAATTTGGGCAGCCGCGACACCCTGCGCGGTTCGTAAGTCCCCGCGCTCTCCCTTACCGGGTGGGCGCGTCAAATCTCAGGGCCAAACCCGAGATCGGCTAGACCTCACCCCTGGGGGGGACGTGGGAGCTAGTCGGACTACTAACATAACACAAAATCCCCCCCGCCCTAGTGCTATGAAAATGTCGGGCGTCGTTACTCAAGTACGCGAAAATCGCACCCAAACCAAATCAGGTCTTCCGGTGACCTATCGAGATGTCTTCATCGCCGATGGTAACCCAGACCCACTTACGCGTCTCCAATCCGAGGTCGTTTACCGGCCAAATGACGAGGAACACGCAGCGCTGCCGCTCAAACGCGGGGACAAGGTAGAGGTGCACTTGTTGCAACCCCTCGAAATGCGGACAGGCCTCCTTGTGGGCCGTTTTCATATCGAGCTTTCCAAGGGGGCTAAGTAAATGGCTATCGGCCTGCTCTCGCATATCCAACGGGACAGTTGGGACCTATTTGTGACCTGTACGTACAGGTCGCTGAATGGGATGACTGCGAGAGTGCGCCGTCAGATGCAGTTCAGGTTTCTGCGGCGGCTTTCGGAATTCACCGGGAGCCGCAACGCAGGCCGGAAAGCTTCCTGGGCCGCCCTGGAATGGATACTCCGCGAAGAGTATGGCGAAGCAACGGGGCGCGTTCACTGGCATGGTCTAATAAGGGGACTTCCTAAGGGTGTCGTAACTGCCAAGACCTGTATGTTTATGATGGGTTTTTGGGAGGGCATCGGGGGCGGCATGAGCCGTATCCGCGTGTATCAGTCTGGACAGGGTGCAGCTGCGTACATAGCCAAGGGGTTAGACAGTTTGAGCGGAGCGAACGCCTACGAGGTGGGCAAATTCGGCTCCGGGAAGAACGAAGAGTCCCTGATGCTGATCCCGAGCGAGAGTCTTTTGAGCCGGTGGCAGGCTCTCGCCTTTGAAAATCGGGGGCTTCACTCTGCACAACCCCAGGCTAATCAGCCGGTTGTGACCTCTGACCAGCCCTCCCTTTGCGATCTGTTTTAGCAAGCAGTCCCCTCCCCTTTTCCGTGTGACGCGGCGGGGGGGGATAGTGAGAGGGAGGGAGGTTCAAGACGGCGCGCGCAGCGCAGCGAGCGCGCCGTCTTGAACCTCCCCGGGCCGGTTGCTTGAAGGGAAACCTATGCCCGGAAGCAACCGAAAAGCCGGTGGGGTTCGCTCAAACTATGAAAACTAGACTCAAAAAGTTGGCCCTGCTCGGAGTGGCAGGGATGGCGGCCACTGGTGCAGTTCAAGCCGGCCCCATTGGGGATGCGGTGACCTCCGTTGGCGGTGTGCAGTCCGAACTTGAGGGCTTTACGCCCCTGGTGGTGGCCATCACCGTTCTCTTCGTCGGCTGGAAGCTGGCGAAAAAAGCCATGTCCAAGGCAACCTGATATGGTGGAAGTTCGAGTCTATGATACGTCGAGCATCAGTCTTGACGGTGTGACCTATTCCGGTCCGGGTGACTTCGTCGGGGAGTCGCTAGTCGTGGGCTCGTTCTCGGCTTCGTGGGGTGTCGTCGGCGTGGCTGGCGGCACTCCCACGCGGCATTCGGATTTGACGTTGCAAGAAACCGCGCTGGTGTGGCCATTTGCGTTCGTCAGTTTGTGCTTCGGTCTGGTAGTCGGACGGCTAGCGTTTGCAAGATGAGAGCTTTACTTGCCAGTCTTTTTCTTCTGTCGAGCGCTCAAGCAGCGCTGGCTGGTGGGTATTTCGGGGCGTCGTATTTGAGTCACGAATGCCCGGTGAACGCGACGTATGTTTTTGTGAAGCGCTGGGTGTACTTCAACCCTGACACCCAGACTTACACCAACGCTTCCTGGTCCAGCTCGGGGCAGGTTTCAGAGTATCACCAAGCTGGGACCACGTACCAAGCCTGGGGCGATCAGGGTTACGCGACAACGGCCATTTATCGGCAATGGGGTGTTAAGAATTTAAATAGCGGTGAGATACTGGTGATTTACGTGGAGACGGCCCGCGCGGACAGTTCCGAGCCTGCACAGGGCGCGCCGCCCAACGCAAACGGTGAGCCAGATTGGGACACGGACGGAGATGGCGTCAGGGATTCGGTAGATGCGTTTCCGAACAACCCAGCGGAAACGACGGATTCGGACGGTGACGGTGTCGGTGACAATGGAGACACGGCCCCGAATGACCCAACAAAATGGGGGCCGGGTGACGGGCAGACCGGGGACGGCACGCCCACGGATTTGGGTGGGTATGTAAATCATTTAGCTATCACAAATTCCGATCCGACGGCGGTGGACGTGCTGGTGGTTGGAACGGACGAAAACGGCGACGTTGTGTACCAGCGTTTGGTGCACGTCCCTCCTGGCGAGACTGTGGATGTAACTGTTGTGTGGTCGGGTCCCTTGACGCTCGAAGGCACTATTGTCGGAGGTGACGGAACGGGGGGCGTGAGTTCTGATTGGGACGGAGAGCGTATCCAAAACATGAACCCAGAGGTGCCGTTCGATCGTTTGACGACCCAGCGCGGCCCGCTAGGAGAGCTTCCGCCATTGACGCCAAACACTCGCCCGGGGGACGCGGAAGGAAACGCCGACGCTCGGACCCAAGATATTGTGGATGCTGTGGATCGTAACACAGTCGCGGCCCGGCAAGGCGATGATGCGGAGCTTGACAAGCTGAGCGAGATAAACGACGGTATAAATAATTTAGCTAGCGCAATGGGGGCCGATGGCAGTGCCGGCAGCGGCAATGATCCGTTTCCCTCCTTCGATCATGCGTCACTTTTGACGAAGGTGGCCACTGTGATGGCCGATCTTCAAGGATTGGCCAATTCCCTGCAGGTGGGCGCGGGCTCGGGGGACCCAACGCTTCAATGGTCGGTGAGTTTCATGGGAAAAAGCTGGGTTGTGTCGCTGGAGAGCTACGCTGCTTCGTTCGTCTGGATTCGCGGGCTAATGCTCGCGGTGATCTCGCTGGGCGCTCTCTTCGGCGCCGTAAAAATTGTCAAGGGGGCTTTTGCTGACGCGTCATGATTCGTCTTTTGGTTGCGCTTGCGCCGCTATTTAGTTTCTTAGCGGTGATTTTTGTGGGGTTTGCTTTCCTCGAGGCCAACTTTTCGCTGCTGGAACAACTTCACGCCGCCTTGCAAAGCCTTCAGGGCGCGGTGGGAACGTTTGGTTGGGGTGATGTGTGGGGCAAGCTGGATCGTATTTTCCCAATGGGCGAGGGTTTCGCAGTTGTGAGCGCTCTTTTCACTTTGCGCATTCTGGCGGCCTTGTTTCGGATAGTTAAATCCTTCGTCCACGGTGTAAGCTAATGGCTAGCGGCTTTTGGATTGTGTCCGGCACCATGGGCGGCGGCAAGACTTACGCCGTGGTCGAGATTTGCGCGGAAGCGTTCGGGCAGGGCGCAATTGTACATTCCAACGTCGATTTCGATTTGGAGGAACTCGAACGCCGGGGGTGGAAGGATCAGCTGCTAAAGCTTCCAGAGGACCCTTTGCACTGGGAAGAAATGCTTGTCGGCGGCGCAGAGGGGGCGGAAAACCTTCTGGTGGTGGACGAGGCGGCAGTTTTTTTCCATCAGCGCAATCAGATGGCCGCCAAAAAGTCAATGGCTGCTCTGTTTGATCTGCTGGTTCAGTCGCGCAAGCTCGGCCTCGAGGTGTATTTTGTCAGTCAGTCGGTGGACAACCTGGATAGGTCGCTGCGCTTGATGGCCACCGGCATTTTGCATTGCGTCCAGACAAAGCGCATTCCTATTTTCGGCCCGCTAATCAAACGCTTTCGAGGTGACTTCATGCGGCGGCGGTATGCGCCTGGGAAAAATCGGTCTGAGCTGGTTCCCCCGAGCTATGCTAGGTTCAGGCCGGAAATCGGAGCGCTCTACAAAACCGACGAGTTTTTGGGGCGCGGTTTGAATATTCAAAGGCAGGTGACACGCCAGGGGCAGACAAAAGGAGAGAAACTTCCAACCGGCCTGAAGGTGATGCTTTGGCTTGTGGGTTTGTCGTTTGCATGGTGGGCGCGTCACTTTTTCGGCGGTTCCGAACCGGAGGCGGTCGCCCCCAAAAGCGTGGTCGCTAGCCAAAACGCTAGCCCGCCACCTGCAATTGTCGAGGTGCCCAACGACGAATCCCGGCGCGTAGCGCCAGGGATGCGGGAATTCACCTGGGACCCTTCCGACGAGCGCGTTTTCTACTCAGTCCACCAAACTCGGACGGGACATCGCATTTTTTGCGGCGGCCGGGATTTTTTCGCGCTCGGAGAGTGTGTCGAGGGCGAGCGCATTACCGAGATTGTCCCCTTCCGTGGGCGCTTCTACGTGACGGGCGAGCAAGGGCGGACTTGGTGCCTTCGGAAGGAAACGGCGGCTGAGATCGAGGCGCGGCGTTTGAAAGCTTTGCAGCCAGAGCCCCAGATGAGCGTTCTTGGTCTCGCCCAACCACAAGATTTCCTGCCATGAATCCCGCCGAAATTTTCGCTGCCGTTTTTGCTGCCGCCTTCGCTGGCGGCTTCGGTTTGTCCTGGGTTTGGGGTGCGCTTTCGCGCGCCATTGACTCCCTGGGGGAGGATTTGTAGCGCACGTTAGACGATTAGCGCCAGCGTTTCGGGAAACGCTGGCGCTTTTGCAGCTCAATAGGGAACGTAGCCCCTGGCGGCGAGGAAAAGCCGGTAGGCTTTGCCTTCGAGCTGTTTTACCGTGCCAGGGCTCCCCTGTGCGGAGAGTTCGGCTACCATCGCTTCGAGACGTGGGCGAAGCTTGACGAAACTTACTCTGCAAGAGTGAGAGCAGAATTTCCCGTGGGGCTTTGCTGGCTGCCGGCAGTAAGGGTTCAGGCACTCGCCCTGGTAATTGGTATCAAACATTTTAGCGGCGGGGTTGGGCTTTGGTGGCGGCTTTGCTCTGGTCCTGCCAACACAAGTTGACGGTCCCAACTGCATTGTTGAGGTGTTCGAATGCGTCGGAAAGAGCACAGCTGACTGCTGTGCGTTTCCAGGGCGGGATTTGCTGTAACAAAGTGTCACCTGCAGGCATGCCCGGGAGCAGTTCCGCCAGGGAGGTTCGCAGGACCTCGAGCGCCGCTTTGTGGTGAGCGAAGGTAAGCAAGGGTTTCAAGTTTGATTCAGCTTGGTTGTGCTGGCGCAAGGCCAGCCCGGCAATGGTTAGGGTGGGTGTCTGCATGTCTTTGGTGTCCTTCTCACTGGACAAGCGCATGGTAGCCCAATAACTAGCGCTAGTCAAGAAGATAATGCATATTTTTTGGGCGGCCCACCGCTGGACGGTGGGCGCAACTCGCCCACCGTCCTACGAGCCGCAACGTAGAGCGCGGGGGAGCCGTCAACGCTCGTTTTCGGAATAGCGGTCGGAAGTCGAAAAGGTTCCGAAAACGAGGGTTGACGGCGGCGGAGCGCTCTGCCCTTGGGCGTCCGATTTCCCGCCTCCCTGGCTTGGCGTCACCGGCGGCCAGGCCCGCGGTTGAAGGTCCGTTGGCGCGCCGCGATTGCCCAAAAAAAACCAGACTTTCGAACGGCTCCGCGCGTAACGTTGTCCGAAAATGCCCAGCCAAAAAAAAATCATCCATAATTTACTGACCCAAATGCAAGCGACTGCGCTAGATTTGGCTTCTACGACAAATAAATCAGACACTGCGGCCTTGGTGAAGTGCCTACTGGCTGAAACTGCCATGCTGAATCGCCTGCTTAAAAATCTGGCATCTCGAACCAATGCGGATGTTGTGGAGGCCCTGAAAAGACAACGTCGGTAGCGGAATGTATGTAATATAAAATAAAAAACCCTGGGCCGCGCAGGACGTGATTCCCGGCATCGGCGAAGGCCCGTCTGATCTGGAAAAAGCCCTCGTCGAAACCTTCCACCAGCACCGCCGCTCCGCCCGCAAACTCATGGGCGTGCTCAACCGCTACGCCGCCGCCGTGGAAGGCCTGGGAGCCCCCCGCCAAGCCACCCTCTTTGGAGATGAATCCCCTCCAACGAAGGAAGAACTCTGGAACATCGCCCGCGCGCTGCCCAACCCCGAGCAGAGCGCCCCCCTGGCTGCCGCTCAAAAAACGGCACCCCAGCAGGAAATGGCCCAGATCGAAGCCCGCGCCAAAGCGGACGGCACCTGGATGAAGGCCCCCAAAGGCCAGCCCACCAACCTCACCGAAGAACAGTGGAAGCAAGTGCGCACCCAGGCCTTCAAAGAGCAGTTTGGAGATTGGGAGGCCATCGCCGAAGAGGCCGCCTGGAAACAGCGTGTTTCCGACTATTTTGCCAATCCCCATCAGCGCCAGATGCTGCGCGTCGGGCGCGTGCCCGCCGTGCTGCGCACCGTGGGGGTCTCTGACGCGCCTCTGATGATGCCCCCTTCGGTGATCGGCAAGGTCACTGGCGGCAAGCATACCCTCACCCCGGAAATTGTAGAGCAAATCCCCGCCGCCCTGCGGGATCCCATCTTCGTTTTCGATTCCTCCACTGAGTCCAATGCCATCACCGTGCTCACCGAGATCAAGCACAATGGCCGCAATGTGCTGGCAGCCATTCATCTGGACCGAACTGTCGGTAGAAACGGCACCGGAAACCTGATTTTGAGCCTTCACGAACGCCCCGCGTTTCAGGTTCAGGGTTGGATTCGTGACGGGTTGCTCCGTTACTCCCACCAAAAAAAGGCCCGCACTTACTTCCAGTCAGCTCGGCTGCAATTGCCGAGGGAGGGAAGTAAGGCGGGCAACAAGAACCTACTCACTGAGGCAGACATTGTCAACCCAACGGTCAATCCCGATTCCGTCTCCACCAGCGTGGATGAAAACGGCGAGCCCGCCAACAACGGAGACTTTGATCCCACCAACCCCAGCATCCTCAAGGCGGCGGAAAAAATCATCCCCTTCTCCCGCTTCCGGGAAGAAGCCGCCCAGCAGTATTTCCAGTTCCACCGCGCACCCGCCGCCAAAGCCGCCGCCGGCAGCCGCGCCATCGTGCGCCTCAACCAGGCCAGCACCACCCCCTACCCTCCCAAGACTCCTCGCAGCCCCGCCGCCATCTCCCCCCCACGCCCTCAAGGCCTACCGCAAGCTCAAGGCCATCGAGCGCAAAACCGGCAAGCTCGACCCCCTGCAATCCCAAACCCTTCAGCGCGTGGAACGCGCCCTGGGCCAGACCTTCTTCGACTTTGCCGACAGCCCTGTTTCAAACGCCCTCTTCACCCTCGAGTCGGAACTCTCTACTCCCAACTCTCCACTTCCTCACGCGAAAGCGAAGTGCAACCCCTACTCTTCGCCGCCAAAAAAACGGCGGAAGACGCCGAATCCCGCGTGCAAAACCAGGCCATCCGTGCTATCTTCGTGAAGCTTCATGGACCTCGAAACCTTCCTCAAATTACCCGGAAAGATGGCCAGTCGTGGCGTCAACTCGCGCACGACGCATCCCGTTTCGCTGCAGGAGAGCATCGCCTTCGCGAGGCACAATCAGAAGCGCTCCGGGATCAAGGTGCCACCCGCCGGGAAGAAGCCGCAAGGCTCGTAGATGGGGCGCGGGAAGAGCGTCTGCTTTTCGATCAATTACCCCTCGAGTGGAAGACCAACGAACCGAATGGACGACCTACCCTGGACCCCCGATCTGGAAGCCCAACATGGATTCGCGGCGCACGAGTTTCCGCGCAACAAGTCCAAGGCCTTAGCCATGGCCTTACCTACCGCCTCCGAAGTGCCCTTCGGGAAGGCGCTCCAGGAACTCCAGCGTTCGACTGGGATTCTGCCGGACTCGCCGACCGGCTCGCCGCCGCCTTCCGCATCCGAAAGCTGACTCCAGAACAGGAGCAATCCATCCGCTCCCTCCCGCTCGCTGACGGCGGGTCCGAAAAGAAAATCCACCGACCTGGGTTCCGCGCTTGCATCCCGGGCGGCGAGCGGTCAGAACTAGCGCCATGTTTTCCCGCCTCACCTGCTTTGCTCTCGCTCTGGCCGTTGCTACCCTGCCGCTCGCGGCTCAATCCACGCCTGATGCGGCCCCGGTGGTGCCGCCGGATCAGGTCTCGCTGACCCGGCTCTACAGCGGCCTGGAGACGGCGTTTCCCATCACGCTTCAGCTGCCTCCCGACGGCAGCAATCGTCGCTTTTTGGCCTTGCAACGAGGCCAGATCCTCATCCTGCCCAGCGATGAAGCGGCGACGGCTCCGTTGGCGACGTTTCTCGATCTCAGCCCGCGTGGCATGGAGGCGGACAACGGGAAATTCGAAGAGGGCCTCAACGGATTTGCCTTCCACCCGGACTACGCCAGCAATCGCAAGTTTTACCTCTGCTACACGATGCAGAAACCCAAGCGTCTGGTGATCTCGGAGATGCAAACGTCGGCCTCGGACGCCAATGCAGCGGACGAAACCACCGAGCGAGTGCTGCTGGAGATCCCGCTGGTGAATTGGAACCACCACGGCGGCAACATCTTGTTTGGTCCCGACGGCTTTCTCTACATCGGTGTGGGCGACATGTCGAAGCGCGACGACGGCCTGCGTCTGGCGCAAAACACGGCAGTGCTCAATGGCAAGATCCTGCGTATCGACGTGGATGGACGCGACCACGGTGCCTACGGCATCCCTGCTGACAATCCCCATGCCGATGGCGACAACGCCCGTCCTCAAATCTGGGCGCTGGGCATTCGCAATCCCTGGGGGCTGCACTTTGACGCCACGGGTCGGTTGTGGTGTGCGGATGTGGGTCAGAACCTGATGGAGGAGATCAACTGGATCCAGCGCGGGGGCAACTACGGCTGGTCCTACCATGAGGGCCGCGGCACCTTCGTGCTGCGCAATGAGCCCGATCCCGAAGGAGCGGCCTTCATCGAGCCCATCCTGGAATACGATCACGCCACGGGTCTGAGCATCACGGGCGGCATCACCTACCATGGCAAAGCGCTTTCGAATCTGGAGGGCGCGTACGTTTATGGCGACTTTGTGGTGGGCAAAATCTGGGCGTTGCAAGCCAACGAGGACGGCAGCGTGGCCAGCAACACCCTGCTCTACACCAGCCCGATCGGCGAACCCGAGGGCGGCAAAAAGAAGCCCAAGGTCATGGTGAAACCCACGGCCTTCTGCGCGGATGAAAACGGCGAGATCATGGTGCTCGACTGGAATGGCGGCATCTACCGGATCACGCCCGCACCGTAAAAAGTCGCCGCCAAAGCAGGAGCGCGATCCAACCGGTGGCCGAGACGACCACCAGCGGGATCAGCCCGATTTTCAAATTCAGCCCGATCCAGGGCAGCCATTCTCCGGCTTTCAAGTCGGTGGAGCCGCGTGTGATCGCGCTGAAGTATTTCAGCCCGAAGATCCAGCCGCCGTGCAGTCCGGCGGAAAGCCAGAGCCGACCGGTGGTGAGCCGCGCCATGCCCACGGCCCAGCCCACGGCAAACAGCGTGGCAAACTCTGCCAGCATGAAATTGACGTCACCGAAGTGGCTGAGAATTGCGCCCAACACTTCAAAGCCGGAAGTCCAGGTCACCTGGGGGCTCGCGGGTTGCCAGCCCTCGGGCGGTTTCAAAAAATGCACGAAGGCGAACAAAAACGTGCACCAAAAGAGCGCCTTGCGCGGGCCCAGACAGCGCAGCAGCCAGCCGAGCAAGGCTCCACGGAAAAACCACTCTTCCAACACCCCGGCACCGAGCGCGGCGGTGACGGCGGCGGTGAGACAGCTGGTCCACGGTGCATCCGGCCGGATCCGATAAATGTCCGCCTGGACCAAAGCTGCTCCGAGCGCCATCAGCAGGCCCATCGCCAGGACAAAACCCAGTCCGTAAGCCGCCACGCCCGAGCCCCAGGGCCGCCACACCGGAAAACCCCGCCGATCCATGCCCGCCCAGCGAATCAGCGGCAGCAGCAGCAGCACGGCCATCACCTGTGCGGACCGCGTGAAGTATCGGGGCATATCGGCCTTTTGAATCTCGGCAGCCAGCCAGCCCTGCCCTCCCATCCAGCTCAGCAGGTGCTGGGCCGCGTCATGCAGCCACGGAGCCAGGACCGCTGCGGCCAGCAGCACGGCGGCCACGTAGGCGGGCAGTTTGAGGGCTTCACGAGGGGCGAGGCGATCGGTCGGGATGTCAGCTTGCACAAGACGCATCCTATCCGAAGCTGGCGCTCCGCCAACTCCCGTTCCCTGCTTTTTCCACCTCTGCCCTAACCCGACTCCGACCATGGCTAAAACGCAAACGCATGAGTGGCATGAAAACCGCCCCGCCGAGGAAGGCCGCGGCAAACGCTACTTCCGCGCCCACTGGACCACCCGTGGCTGGCACTTCACCACCACGGTGCGGGAGGATCCGGATTGGAATCCGATCGAGCAACCCGATGCGGAACTCTATCAGGCGCTGCGCGACATCCTCTGGCGCAAGTACCAACGCCGCCGCGTGCCGATCCGCCTAGTCGAGGACGTGGATGCGCGCCTCAAAGAGTTCGGCGTGACGCCGATGGACAACTTCGAGTGAAGTCGGACCCGTTTGCGGACGTTGTTCCGGGCATGTTTCAGGATTTGTCCCGCTCTGTCCGCTCCGCTCCAGTTTGGCTGTTTTTCGCTTCCCTGACCGCCTCTCTCGCCGCAGCGGTGCCGGATTCCATCCCATTGCCGGAGGTGCCGGATGAGGTGCCGGCGCAAATCGAGATCCTGCAGCCCGGCGTCCGCCTCACCCTGCTGGCTGAGCACCCTACCCTGGTCACGCCGACGGGGATCGACGTCGATGAGGCGGGGCAAATCTGGCTTGTCTCCAGTCACACGCACTTCCGCCCCGATGCCTACGTCGGTCCCGCTGACGACGAGATTTTGGTGTTCGATCGGGACGGCAAAAATCGGCGTGTTTTTTTCTCGGGCACGCGTTCGACGATGGATCTGGAGTTGGGCGAGGACGGCTGGGTCTATCTGGCCGAGCGCAGTCGCATCCTGCGCGTGCGAGATCGGGATGGCGATGGGGTGGGCGAGGAGGTCGAAGATGTGGCGGTTTTAGAAACGGAGGCCACCTATCCGCACAACGGCTTGTCGGGATTGACCTGGCATCCGAGCGGCGATCTGATTTTCAGCCTCGGCGAAAACTACGCCAACGCCTGGACCCTGCGCGGACGAGATGGCTCCGAGGTGACGGGGCACGGCGAGGGCGGCATCTTCCGCTGTGCGGCGGACGGCTCGGGACTGCGACGAATCGCGCGCGGGTTTTGGAATCCCTTCGCCGTCTGCGTGCGTGAGGATGAGGAAATCTTCGCCGTGGACAATGATCCCGGCAGCCGCCCGCCCTGCCGCCTGCTGCACATCATTGAGGGCGGAGATTACGGCTACCAGCGGGCTTACGGCAATGGTGCGGTGCATCCCTTTGTGGCGTGGAATGGAGAGCTGCGAGACACGCTGCCGATGATCCATCCCACCGGTGAGGCACCTTGTGGTCTGCTGGCTCTGGGTGGAGGATTGGTGGCCCCATCGTGGAGCAATCACCGCATCGATTTTTTCGCTCTGGAACCCCGTGGAGCCAGCTTCGGTGCGCAGCGGGTGGAGCTGCTGCGCGGCAGCGATGACTTCCGCCCCACCTGCCTAGCCTACGGTCCGGACGGCGCGATTTATGTCACCGACTGGGTTTACACCGCCTACCCCGTGCATGGCAAAGGTCGGCTCTGGCGGTTGGAAATCGATCGCGAAAAGGCGACGCCCTGGCTCCAACCCGTCGCTCCCCTGCCCTCCACCGCAGCCGCTCAGGAAGCTCGCGCTCTGCGCTCTGGCGCGCATGATCTCGACCTCGACGCGCTGCTGCTGCGAGCCCAGAGCGAGGATGCCTTCATGGCCAGCTCAGCCCTCATGGCGCTGTCGCGAATCAGCGCCGATTGGACACCCGAGTGGATCGCCAGCCTCCCGCCGCAAGATCGCGTGTCGTGCCTCCTCGCCCTGCGTCGTGCCCGACCCGATGCTGCCGACTGGGCCACGCGTTTTTTGGAGGATGCCGCCACACCCTGTCGGATCAATGCCCTGCGCTGGATGGCGGACTCCCGCATGGAAAGTTGCGCGGATCAGGTCGAGCGCTTGTTGAAAGAGGAGGATCTGAATTACGAACTGTTTGAGGCCGCGCTGGCGGCCAGCAACACCCTGCGCGGACATCCCGAAGCGGGCATCACCGATGTGCCCGTCCTGATGCAGCACCTCACCGATGCCGCCACAGCGCCCCAGGTGCAGGCGTTCCTGCTGCGCCTGCTTCCGCCCAGTCATCCGAAGCTCCGGCCCGAGTTGCTGAAAAACCTGCTGGAGATCGGGCATCCGCGTCTTTCCCTGGAGGTCGTCCGCACCCTCGCCGCCCAGCGCAGCGCCGCAGCCCGGCCCTTGCTGGAAGGTGTGGCCGCCGATCGGGACGCAGCCATCGAGATGCGCGTGGAGGCCATCGCCGGGCTGGCGGCTGTCCCCGAACCGCCGGTGGCTCTCCTCATCGAACTGGCAATGGCAGAGCCCAAGCTGGTGCAGCAGGAAGCGCTGCGCAGCCTCCGGTTTCAGCCGTTGGAGGCGGATCAAAAAGCGACTCTCCAGCAACTCGCCGCCGCTGAGCCGCCTCTGCGTCCGCTGGTGGAAGCCCTTGTCGATCCGGCCTCGCTCCTGCAAGATCGCCCCGCGCTCAACGACACCGCCGCCTGGCTGGCACGACTGGATGCTCTGCCGGGAAAAGCCGATGCCCAAGCCGGTCGTCGGCTGTTTTTCCAGGGTCGCATCGCCATCTGCGCCACCTGCCACCGCTATGAAGGGCGCGGCGGCATCGTCGGTCCCGATCTCACCTTTGCCCATCAGCAGGGAGATCGCGCCGCCTTGCTGCAAAGCCTACTGGAACCTAGCCGAGAGGTGGCTCCGCAGTATTATCCCACCCAGGTCACGCTCAAGGATGGCACCGTCTTCACCGGCATCCTGCTGCGCGCGGGCGGCACCTCCGGCAAGGAATACTACCGCGACATCACCGGCAGCGAACAAGCGTTTGGCAAAGAACAAATCCAGCGCCGCGAAGAACTCAAAACTTCCCTCATGCCCGGAGGCCTCACCTCCACCCTCACCGACGCCGAGGTGCGAGATCTGCTGGCCTTCCTCACCCACGCCGCCCCACCCACACAACCGCCGACGCAATGAGCCCGGGATGGTCTCGCGCGGAGACGCGGAGGAAATGCAGACGGAGATCTGAACGGCGAATTCTTGGGCAGGCATAGATTTCATCCACATCCTCAACTCCGCGCCTCCGCGTCTCCGCGCGAGTTTGATCTCCCTGCAGCTGGAAGGTCCAGGTCTCAGCCCCGTTTCACGTCAGCAGCTCCAGCGTCCGCACCACAATAATCATCGTCCCAATCGTCGTCTCACTCGATCCCGAGGGATCATCGACGAGGATTGAGACGATGACTCCGCCTGCCAAATCGAAAAAACACGCCGCCGATTTTTTCCCGTGGGAAAACACGGCTGAGGGTGCATGATTCAGATCTCGTCATGGAAGATTCCTTCAAACCCTCGGCTCAACCCATCCCCCGGGAATTGCACTCCGAATACGAGGAGCGGCCCTTCCACACCTGCACGCGATGCGGCGAGTCGTTGGCGGATTTCGCGGGCGGATATCAGATCTCCAAATCCTTCAAACGCGGCGAGTGCGTGTTTGAATTCGCGCTATGTGACCACTGCCGCACCGCGCTGATGGCCGAGTTTTCGGAGGAATCGAAACGGCGTTTGGCCACTCATCAAGAGGAGCATCTGACGATGGATCGGGGGCTCTCCCACTGCGCGGGCTGCGGAGCGAAACGCGATGACAGCGGTTTGAAAGAATTCGTGGTCTCGGGCATGTGCGAGGGCGATGCCCTGCTGCACAGTCTGCTGCTCTGCGGAGACTGCGGGGATGGCGTGCAGCAGCAGCTCTCCAAAGCCACCCGCGATACCTGGCGACGTTTTGTGAACGACAACTTCCCAGGACCTCCTCCAGCGGACGCCTTGCCAATCCCCGACGAGCTGCCTCGCCGCTCCACCGTTCCAGTCGGCTCGGGTGCGGCCTGAGAAGGTGCATCGACGCAAGGGGCAGCTCTGCCTCGCCGTTGTCATGGCCAGCATGTTTCGTTTTCGCCCCCTCGCCCGCTTCTTTTTCATCGTCAGCAGCTTCGGCACCAGCCTCGGCGCCAGCCTTGCTGCCGGTGGGCAGACCTCTGCGCCCCCCAACTTCCTCGTCATCTTGGCGGATGATTTGGGCTTCTCCGATCTCGGATGCTACGGTAGCGAGATTGCCACGCCGAATCTCGATGCTCTGGCGGCGGACGGACTGCGCTTCACGCAGTACTACAACACGGCCCGCTGCTGGCCCACGCGGGGAGCCCTGCTCACAGGCTATTACCCGCAGCAAATCCGCCGCGATGGCGGCCCCGGCTGGGAGGGCAAAGAATATGGCGGGCGCGGCATCCGCCCCAGCTGGGCCGTGCTGCTGCCTCAGCGCCTCAAACCCCTCGGTTATCGCTCCTACCACATCGGCAAATGGCATGTCGATGGCGAACCGGTCGCCAGCGGGTTTGATCGCTCCTACTACGTGAAGGATCAGGGTCGCTACTTCAATCCCAAGAAGCTCTCTCTGGATGACCAGCCGTTGCCCCCGGTCAAACCCAACAGCGGATTTTACGCCACGATCTCTCTGGCTGATCACGCCATCGAGTTCCTCCAACAGCACGCCAGCCAACACGCCGACCAGCCCTTTTTCACCTACTTGGCCTTTGCCGCCCCGCATTTTCCGCTGCACGCCCTACCGGAAGACATCGCCAAATATCGAGATCGCTACCTCGCCGGTTGGGATGCGCTGCGCAAAGAACGTGCCGCCCGCCAGCGAGAGTTGGGTTTCCATGTTGGCGATCTTTCCGCCACCGAACCCGACATCGGACCGCCCTACGACTTCCCTGAATCCATGGAAATTCTCGGGCCCGACGAAGTCAATCGTCCCCTGCCTTGGGAAAAACTCACCGCCAGTCAGCAGCGTTTTCAGGCGACCAAAATGGCGATTCACGCCGCCATGATCGACCGCATGGATCAGGAGATCGGCCGGGTGATTCAGCAGCTGAAGGCGATGGATGCTTTCTCCAACACCCTCATCCTTTTTCTCTCCGACAACGGTGCCAGCGCCGAGATCATGGTGCGCGATGACGGGCATGATCCCACCGCGCCCATGGGTTCCGCCGCCACCTACCTGTGTCTCGGTCCCGGCTTTTCCTCGGCAGCCAACACGCCCTTCCGCCGCCACAAAACCTGGGTGCATGAAGGCGGTATCTCCACACCCTTCATCGCTCACTGGCCTCAGGGCATCTCCGATGGCGGTAGCTTCCGTCACAGCCCCTCGCACGTCATCGACATCACCCCGACCCTGGTCGATCTGGCCGGAGGTCAGGCGAAACCGTGGCCGGGTGGTCCGCCGTTACCGGGTCACAGTCTGCGTTCCACCTTTGCCGCCGATCCCGCAGCCACCGCTGAGCCGCGCACCCTCTTTTTCTACCACGAAGGCAACCGCGCCTTACGCCAAGGAGATTGGAAAATCGTGGCCGACAACCAAACTCAAGCATGGTCACTCTACAACCTGGTCAAGGACCGCAGCGAGCAGCACGATCAAGCGACCGATGAGCCCGATCGGGTGAAGGCGATGAGCGCGACCTTCGATCAAATGGGGGCCAAATTCCATCGGCAGATGGGTGAAGCCGCCGAGTAGCGTTCCCGCCGCCGTCGGCGGCCAGCCGACTGACGAGATTGGCAGGATATTTGCTTTGCGAGGGAGGTCATTCAGGTATCCGAATGATCTCCCCCTATGAATCCCCAAAAACTCTACATCAGTCGGGCCTACGTCGAGTTTGGCCCCTTCACTCCCGATGAGCTGCGCGACTTCCACGCGCGCGGCATCTTGCAGGAGATCGATCACATCCGAGCCCATGGCGCGGACGATTGGTTGGATCTCAATCAGTGGTTGGCCCTTGGTGCTCCAGCGAAAAAGCTTCCCGCCAAAAAAGCGGCGAAGAAAGTCGCTCCTCAAGCCACCGCCAAAGTCGCGAAAAAAGCGCCTGCGAAGAAAACTGCAAAAAAGGCCGCGAAGAAGGCCTCTCCGCGACGCGGTCCGACCGTTTGATCTGCCAATTTTGGCTGGCCAAAGGACGCATCACCCGCTTCATTGGCAGGCGATGCGTCTCTCCAGTCTATTCTTTTCCGCCGCTCTCCTCAGCACCCCTGCCCTCGCGGCCACCACCGAAATTCAGCTCTGGCCTTCCGGCGCACCGGACCCCGAGGGCTTCGCCTGCGAGCCCGAAGGTTTTGTGCCGCCGAAGCAACCGGACGACGGCATCCAGCGCCTCACCAACGTCACCGATCCGACGTTGACCATTTATCCAGCCGCCAAACCCAATGGCACCGCTGTGGTGGTTTGTCCCGGAGGGGGCTACAACATTTTGGCCATCACCCATGAAGGCATCCAAGTCTGCGAATGGCTCAACGAACTCGGCGTGACCGCCGCACTCCTCAAGTATCGCGTCCCACGTCGCGATCCCGAGACGCCTGAAAAATGGCCACTGCAGGATGCTCAACGCGCCATCTCCATCCTGCGCAGCCGCGCAGGCGAGTTTGGCATCGCACCGGATCGCATCGGCATTCTCGGCTTCTCCGCAGGTGGAAATCTCTGCCTGATGGCGGCTCTGCATCCCGAGGATCGCACCTTCGATCTCGATCCCAAGCTCGACGCCGCAAGTCCCGCACCCAATTTCGTCATCCCCGTCTATCCCGCCTACCTCACGGAGGGAAAAGAAGGCAGCAAGCTGCTCCCCGACTTCACCGTGACTCCCGCATCTCCTGCCATCTGCCTCATTCACGCCAATGACGATCGCATCACCGCTGCGGGCAGCGCCTTGATTTACGTGGAGTATCGCAAGCTCAACCTACCCGCCGAGCTTCACATTTACGAGCGCGGCGGCCACGGCTACGGCATGAAACCCGGTGACCTTCCCGTCAATAGCTGGCCGGATCGAGTCGCCGACTGGATGCGTGCCCGCGGTCTGTTGGATGCCGCGAAATAACCTTCGTGATTTTTCGGCTGGACCTCCCGGCCCTCGGTGAAACGAGCGACGAACCCGGCCCATGTGCACGGCCTATCAGGTGGGCAAGCGCTCTCTCCCCAAGCGGATCGAGCTGCTCAACGATGCGCCCACCATCGCTTCCCTGCAAAGCGATCCCGTTTTGATGCGGCCCACCAACCTGGGGCCCGTCTTGATGCCCGGTGGCGAAATCGAAGTCATGCGATGGGGATTTGAGCGAGCTTGGAGCAAAGCCATCGTCAACTCTCGCGACGACAAACTGGGCGGAGCCGTCTGGCGAGATGCCTTCGAGTCCAGACGCTGCCTTTTACCCATGACCAGCTACTACGAGTGGTCGGGACCCACCGGAAAAAAGATCACCCATCGGTTCACACCAAATCACAATCCGCTGTTCTGGGCCGCTGGGATCTGGGAGGAACACGCGACTCACGGCCGCTGCTACTCGATGATCACCTGCAGCCCCAACGCTCTCGTGGAAGCGGTGCATGATCGCATGCCTGCCCTCCTCTCCGTCGCAGAATGCGAAGCCTATCTGAGTGGAAGACTGCATCAGTTTCATCCTCCCTCCGAGCTGCTCCAGTTGGAGTCGCCCGCACCAAATCCACTTCGAATCCAAACTCCCACCGATCCCCCAGCCCTCACCCAAGGAGAGCTGTTTTGATCTCCGGTTTTTCTCCGTGAATCCAGGGAAAAATGAGGAGCAGGAGGAGATTAACGATTGTTTTTGGAACCACGAATTCACACGAATATCTGCCGTTCTGGGAAGATCGATTGCTAAACGCCGATGGCTGGTTTTTGAAGGGGATGAAGTTTGGGCGTTCCCTTTCGTGTCGGAGGAACTTCCAGCAGGATCAGGAGAACGAATGGGGAGAGAACACTCCCGCGTGCTTTTGTGGATC
>JAGRPD010000404.1 GCA_020439875.1 Verrucomicrobiales bacterium | reverse complement strand
TGATCCCCGGCTTGATGCCACCTCCGGCGAACCACATGGTGAAGGCCTGCGGGTGGTGATCCCGGCCCAGGCTACGGCCCAGAGCAGCACTGGCTTCGACCATCGGTGTCCGGCCAAATTCACCGCCCCAGACCACCAAGGTATCCTCCAGCAAGCCCCGTTCTTTGAGGTCCATCACCAGGGCGGCGCTGGCTTGATCCGTCAGTTTCGCCTGAGCGGTGACGCCTTTTTCCACCTGAGAGTGGTGATCCCACCCCGCGTGATAAAGCTGCACAAAGCGCACACCGCGCTCGATCAATCGACGCGCCAACAGGCAGTTGTTGGCAAAGCTGGCCTTGCCAGATCCAGGCTCGGCTCCGTAGCGCTGCAGGGTCTCCTTCGACTCATCCTTGAGGTCCATCAGCTCCGGGGCGGCGGCCTGCATGCGATACGCCATTTCATAGGCATTGATCCGCGTCTGGATCTCGGGGTCTCCCAGCAGCTGCAACCGCCGTTCATTCATCCGCGCCACCAGATCCAGCGAGTCCCGCTGCGCCTGGGCGTCGAAACCGGCAGGGTTCGACAGATGCAAAATCGGGTCTCCCGTCTCGCGAAACGGTACACCCGCATGGGTCGTCGGCAAAAAGCCCGCACTCCACATGGCGGCCCCGCCGCTGAGATTGCCTCCGGTTTTGAGCACCACAAAGGAGGGCAAGCTATCCGCCTCACTGCCCAGGCCATAACTCAACCACGATCCCATCGATGGACGTCCCGGCACCGGAAATCCCGTGGTCAGTGCCAACTGGGCGGGCGAGTGATTGAACTGCTCGGTGCGGCAGGAGCGGACGATGGCGATGTCATCCGCCACCTTGGCCAGATGCGGCAATCGATCGGACAATTCCGCTCCACTTTGGCCGTGCCGTTGAAAGGGGAAACACGGTGCCAGCACCGCAGCATCGGGCTGAATGAAGGCGTAACGCTGGCCCGCGATCACCGATGGGGGAATCGGTTTGCCACCGAGTTCACGCAGCTTCGGTTTGTTGTCGAACAACTCCAACTGGCTCGGTGCGCCCGCCATGAAAATGTAGATCACCCGCTTGGCCCGGGGCGGGAAGTGCGCGGCGTGAGGATGGAAAGGATTCACTGCGGCAGACGCGGAAGTCTCTCCCAGGCTGCGTGCGGCCAGGGAGGCCAGCGCGATCTTGCCGAGGCCGACGCCACAGGTCTCAAAAAATTGTCGCCGGGTGCGACGCTGGAGGGAAGGTTGCGTTTCCATATCGATCAGCCTTTCGTCACAAATTCATCCAGATTCAGAAGCACCCGCGCCACCATCGACCACGCCACTTGATCCGCTGTGGCGGACGCTGCGGCATCAAAGTCAGCGAGCTTCAACTCTCCCACCTCCAGACGCCGCTGCTGCTCCGCTTGATATTCCACCAAATCTCGCACCTCCGCCGCCGTCGGCACGCGTCCAAGCACGGTGCGCACTAGAGCCCGCGCCGTTTGCTCCGGTGGGCGGTCCCGCTTCAACACGCGAGCCGCCAGCGCTCTCGCAGCCTCCGCAAACATGTCGTCATTGAGCAGCGTCAGCGCCTGCAGCGGGCTGTTGCTGCGCTCACGTTGCGCCAGACAGGACTCGCCCGTCGGCCCGTCAAAGGTCAGGTAGGCAGCAAAGGGAGCCGTCCGTTTGGCAAAGGTGTAGAGGCTGCGGCGGTAGCGATCCTCCCCCGGTGACGGCACCCACTTGGGCGATCCGTAGGCCGCCTCCGACACGCTCGGTGGTTGCGGTGGATAGACGCTGGGGCCGCCCAATTTCGGAGACAGCAGCCCACTGACACGGAGCGCGGAGTCGCGCACCATCTCGGCCTCCATGCGAAACCTGGGGCCTCTCGCCAGCCACTTGTTGTCAGCATCCTTGGCCAGCAGTTCCGGCGTCACCCGGGAGTCCTGGCGATAGGTCGCGCTCATCACCAGACGCTTGTGCAGCTGCTTCATCGACCAGCCGTCCTCCTGCGCCCACGTCACCGCCAGCCAATCCAGCAACTCGGGGTGACTCGGCAGCTCAGACTGCACACCAAAATCCGCCAGCGTCGGCACCAAGCCGCGCCCAAACATCGCATACCAAGCCCGATTCACCGCCACCCGCGCCACCAGCGGATTGCGCTCCGCATCGACCAGCCACTGAGCCAGGGCCAGGCGATCCGCCTTTTTACCCTCTGGCAGGCCCGCAAACACCGCTGGAACGGCGGGTTCCACGCGTTCTTCGGGTTTCAAAAACTCGCCGCGATGGTGGAGAAAGGTCGGTCGCGTCTGCCCCGCTGCCCACTCCTGCATCACCAGAGTCGTCGAAGATTCCGGCAGCGTCTTTTCCAGTGCCTCCAGTTTCTTCCGAGCGTCCGCCAACTCTGGAGCCTGCCTCAGATACTGCCGCCGCGCCTCATCCACGCTCGCGGTGAGGGGGTCAAACTCGGGTGCCGACGCCGCCTTCACCTCACCCGGACGGGTGGTCACCGACAGCCGAAATTTTCCCAGTGCCGCCACAAAGTGCCGCTCAAACAGCAGCGTCACCTTCAGCGATTGCCCGCCTTTCAACGGCTGTTTCAGCAGCAACACCAACTCATGGGCGTGCCCTTCCCCTCCCGCCGTGGACCAGCCCGTGGAGCCATCACCATCGTACACATTTTCCGCCAATGCCTTGCCAGAGCCGATGCTGATCTTTCCGTAGCTGACGCTGCCTCCGGCAAACTCCAGCTTCTGCCCCCCCACCTGCGCCGTCAGCTCGCTGAGGAAGAAATCTCCACTGCGCCCCTCGTAGAAGGCGCGGCCCGGTCCCTGACTCGGCAGCCGCACATCTGGCAGCGCCTCCAGCCTCAGCGCCGTGATCGGTTGCTCGGTCTTGGGCAAGTCCGCCGTGATCGTGAAGACATCCCGCTTGGTGAAGTCGCCGCTGGCAAAGATCGTTCCATCCGCCTCCACATCGAGCAGCGGCAAGTTGCTCTCGACCGCCGTCGGCTTCAGCGGAGTCCAATCCACTTGCGCCTTTTTTTCCTGCTGCCACCAGGCCGTGAACTTCGCCTCATCCACCTCCGCCAGCAGCTCGGCCTCCAGCTTCGCGATGCTCTTCTCCCCCGTCGCACGCCGCTCGGCCACCGCCGCATCGGGCACCTGCAGCTCCGGCTCATCCGCATTGTTCATAAGGGCCATCAGACCGTAATAATCCGTGTGGGTGATCGGGTCATACTTGTGCGTGTGACATTGCGCGCAGCCCGTCGTCAGGCCCAGCCACACCG
>JAGRPD010000403.1 GCA_020439875.1 Verrucomicrobiales bacterium | reverse complement strand
TTTCGATGAGGTAATTTCTGGATCAATGGCTTGCCCTTCTCCCAGCCCTGGAAAATTGACATTTTCCATTACGCCTCCCCCTCCCCGGAAAATTGACATTTTCCTCTACGCGTTCCCCCCGCCCCCGGGAAAATTGACATTTTCCTCTACGTGCCCCCAGGGAAAGCTGACGTTTTCGTTTACTTGCACCCCACCAGGGAAATCTGGCGTCTTCTGCTTCGGTTGGAGAAGTTTTGAGCGGGTGGGCTTGGGTTGAGGGAGCCTGGGATCTGCGGCGTTGCACGGCTCGGGAGAGCCATGCTACGTCAAGGTGCTTCCCGACACACTGAAGCGAGGACAACGAACGACTTGCACCAAAAAAATCGGGCAATCATTCGTGTGCATTCGTGTCCATTCGTGGTTCAAAAAAAACGTTCGAGTTCTCTCTCCCCGGTCGTTGCTCATGCGAAGCTTGATCAGGGAGAAACTGATGCGGGGGAGCTTTTCTTTGGCTTTTCTTTGGCTTGTTCAGGCGCTGTGGGGTCGATGCCCCCACCTACAGGGTAGGCTTGTTCAGGCGCTTTGGGGGCGAGGGAGAGGGATTGGTTGGGGAAGATTCTCCTGAAGTGGCGTGATTTCCCGGTTTTTCCGAAACCTCAGCGTGCTCCGAAGCGGTAGATGGTGGTGCTGGAAAAGATTTGGCCGGGATGGAGGAGGGTGCTGGGGAATTGCGGATGATGGGGAGTGTCGGGGTAATGCTGCGTTTCCAAACAGAACCCTTCGCGATAGCCGTAGGCTTTGCCGCCTTTGCCTCGCTCACTACCATCGAGGAAATTGCCGCTGTAAAATTGCACGCCGGGTTCGGTGGTGAGGACTTCCATGAAACGTCCGCTGGCCGGATCAGCAGCGGTGGCGATGTGGCGGAGGTCGCCCCGTCGCCCCGAGAAAATGAAGCAGTGATCGTAGCCTCCGGCGCGCACCATCTGCGGGTGGGGATCGTCAATGCGACTGCCGATCCGGGTGGAGGAGCCAAAGTCCAGCGGCGTGCCTTCCACGGGGAAGAGTTCTCCGTTGGGGAGGATCGATTCATCCACGGCGAGGGTGGCTTGGGAGCCGATCCACATTTCGTGTTCCAGGATGCTGCCCGCATCATGCCCGGCGAGATTGAAGTAGGCGTGGTTGGTGAGGTTGAGGTGAGTCGGAGCGTCGGTGACGGCGCGATATTCGATCTCGAGTTCATCCGCCTCGTTGAGGGTCATGCGGACGTCGGTGGTGAGGTTGCCGGGATATCCATCCTCTCCGTGCGGACTGAGGCGCTGAAAATGGACGCCGCCAGCGATGGGTTGGGCGCTCCAGAGGACCTGGTGAAATCCTCCAGTGCCACCATGCAGGTGATGCGGCGGGATGTTGGCGGTGAGGGGGTAAAACTGGCCCTCGATCTCAAAGCTGGCGTGAGAGATGCGGTTGCCGTAACGCCCAACGGTGCAGCCGAAGTAGGAGCGCCCGTTGGCGTATCCTTCAGCGGAGTCGTAACCGAGGGTGATGTCGGCGAGGTGCCCCTTTGAGTCGGGCACGCGGAGGCCGACGAGGGTGGCCCCGAAGTCGGTGAGATCCATGGCCACGCCGCGAGAGTTGGTGAGGGTGAAAAGGGTGGCTCCGAGGCCGAAGGGGCGGGTGGTGAGGGTGATCATGAGGCAGGCGGACTCGGGCTCGGGTTCGAGGAGGATTAGTACTGGCGGTTGGGGAGTTCGGCGGCGGCTTGACTGGCCTCGAACAAACGGTCCTGCACCACGGTTTTCTTCGGCAGGGTCTCTCCGGCGACGGCTTTTTCCACGGCGTCAAAGGCGTTGGGTCCGAGCAGGGGATTGCATTCGACGGTGCAGTTGAGCTGGCCGTCCTTCATGGCGATGAAGGCGTCTTTCACCCCATCGATGCTGACGACGAGGACATCGGTGCCGGGTTTTTTGCCAGCGGCTTCGAGCGCCTGGATGGCACCGAGGGCCATGTCGTCATTGTGCGCATAGACGGCGGTCAGATTGGGGTGCGCTTTGACGAGGGCTTCCATGACTTCTTTGCCCTGGCTACGCCGAAAATCGCCACTCTGACTGGCGATGATTTTCATTTCGGGATGCGCGGCGATGCCCTGCTCGAACCCTTTTTTGCGGTCGATGGCGGGGGCGGCTCCGGGGGTGCCTTGCAGCTCGATGATGTTGGCTTTGCCTCCGGTTTTTTTTGCGAGCCAGTCGGCGGCCATTTGACCTTCAGCAACGAAGTCGGAGGCGATGAGGGTGGCGTAGAGGCCGTCGTCACTGACCTGCACGCCGCGATCGACGAGGACGACGGGGATCTCTGCCCGCTGGGCTTCTTTGAGCACGGGTTCCCAACCGGTCTCGACGATGGGGGCGAGGATGATGGCATCGACGCCTTGGGCGATGAAGCCGCGCACGGCTTTGATCTGGTTTTCCTGTTTGCCCTGAGCATCGCTGAATTTGAGGGTGACACCGCGCTGTTCGGCTTCGCGGGTGATGGACTCGGTCTCGGCGGTGCGCCAGGCGCTTTCGGCACCGGCTTGAGCAAAGCCGATGGTGAGGGAGTTGGAGGAGGAGGAATCACCGCCCTTGGAGCCGTCTCCGCACTGCGTGAGGAGGAAGGGGGTGAGGGCGAGGAGGAGGAGAGCACGTTTTTTCATGATGGAAAGGTGTCGGAGGTCAGGGATGAGCGGACGCACTGCGGGCGAGGGCTTTTTGCAGAAGAATAAATGCCAGGAGAAGACTGGCGATGACAATCCTCAACCACCAGGAATTGAGCCGACCGTCAAACACCAAGGCGCTCTGAATGGTGCCAAAAATAAGGACTCCGGCCAAGGTGCCAAAGACGGAGCCGACGCCGCCGGTGAGCAGGGTGCCACCGATGACGACGGCGGCGATGGCGTCGAGTTCGAGGCCCGAGCCCATGGCGGGATTTCCGCTGCCCATGTAGAGCGTGGCGGCGACACCACCGAGCGACGCACAAAATCCGCTGAGGGCATACACGCGGACCTTGGTGCGACCCACGGGCAGGCCCATCATGAGAGCGCTGGCTTCCGCACCACCGATGGCATAAACGGCGCGGCCAAAGCGGCTGCGGCGGGCGATGACGATGCCGACGAGGACGACGAGCAGAAACAAGAGGGCGGTGATGGGCAGGTAGGCCTTGGGTCCGATCTGGAGTCGGAGATCCCCCAGCGCATCGTAAAACGGATGGCTGACGACGGCGGACTGAGCCTGCACCAGGAAGGCCATGCCACGGGCGAAAAACATACCGGCGAGAGTGACGAGAAAGGGCGGCAAGATGAAGCGATGAATGAGCCAACCCATGGCGGCCCCAAAGCCGCTGCCCAGCACGAGCGCGACGCTGATGGCCAGCAGCGGATGCCAGCCCGCTCCCACCAAGCTGGCGATCAAAATTGTGGTGAAAGCCAGCACCGCACCGACGGAGAGATCGATGCCGCCAGAGAGGATGACAAAGGTCATGCCGACGGCGACGATGCCGAGAAAGGCGTTGTCAGAAAAGAGATTGGCCACGACCCGGAGGGAGGCAAAACCGGGATACAGAGCCGATGCCACGCTGAAGAGGACGATCAGCATGCCGACGGTGGCGAGCAGCGGGATGTGCTGGCGACGGAGCAATCTCATGCCGTCACCTCCGGAGTTTTCGCTTTTTTCCAGGTCCGCAGGCGCGCCTGAAACACGGGGGACTGCAGCAAGCAAACCAGCACGATGACCACGGCCTTGGGAACGGGAGCCACGGTGGGTGGCACGCCGAGATTGTACATGGTGGTGGTGAGGGTCTGAATGAGGAGCGCGCCGAGCAGGGAACCGAGCAAATGGAAGCGCCCACCGGTGAGCGCGGTGCCTCCAACGACGACGGCGAAGATGGCATCCAGTTCCATCATTTCCCCGACCCGCGCGGAGTCCGCCGCGTGGATGTTTCCCGTGGCCACGATACCGGCCAGAGCGGCGCAAAAGCCGCTGAAGGCATAAACGAGCACTTTGACGAGACGCACCGGTACGCCGCAAAAGCGGCTCGCGGTTTCGTTATCCCCGGTGGCCTCGATGAACAAACCGAAAGCGGTACGGCGGGTGAGAAAAAGGGTGAGGGCGAGCAGGGCGACGACGAGGGTGACGGTGAACGGCAGGCCCAGAAAATAACCGCCGCCGATGAAACGCAGCGTGGGATCTTGCAGTGTGAGGATCTGGCCTCCGGTCACGAGCATGGCGATGCCACGACCCGCGACCATGACGACGAGGGTGGCCACGATGGGCTGCACACCGAGCACGGCGACGAGGAGGCCGCTGAGGGAGCCAATCAGTGTGGTGACCAGCAGGGCCAACGGCAGAGCGGAGGCGGCACTCATGCCTCCCGCCGTGAGAGCCCAGGCGGCGATGGCTCCCGCGACGGCCATGAGCGAACCGACCGAGAGATCGACACCTCCCGTGGCGATGACGAGCGTCATGCCGAGGGCGAGCAGCATGACCTTCGAGCCCTGGTGGAGGATATCCACCGGTGTACCGTAAAGATGGCCATCTCGCCACTCCAGGGTGAAGAAGTCCTTCACCCACACCGCATCCACTAGCAGCAGCAGGGCCAGGCCCAGCAGCGTCCAGATGATGCTGCCGCCGCCGAACCAAGTCGAGATCGCTTTCCAAGCAGAGTCTGTCTTCATGCGGCCTCCTCCCCACTGTGCGCGATCCATTTCATGATCTCAGCCACGCTGATGGTGCTGCCCTGCAGATGGCCGACGGCGCGGCGATCTCGGAGCACGGTGACGCTCTGGCTGTTGGCGACGATTTCTTCCAGCTCGGACGAGATGAGGAGCACGGCCATGCCATCGGCACTGAGCTGAGCAATGAGGCGATCAATCTCTGCCCGGGCTCCGACGTCGATGCCGCGAGTGGGTTCATCCAAAATGAGCAGGCGCGGCTGCATGACGAGCCAGCGTGCCAGCAGCACCTTTTGTTGATTGCCGCCGGAGAGATTGCGGATGGGCGTCTCGGGGGAGGGCGTCTTGATGCCGAGGGTGGCGATGTAACGCTGAGCAAGTTCAGTCTGCTGGGCGAGCGGCGCTTTTTTCCAGGGACCTCGCCCGGCCTGCATGGCGAGGATCAAATTCTCCCGCACGGACAGGTGGGGGATGATGCCTTCGCGTTTGCGATCTTCCGAACAAAAGGCCAGACCGCGAGCGATGGCGGCCTTGGGAGAATCTAACGGCACGGCCACACCGTCGATCTCGATGGAGCCGGTGGTGGCGGGATCGATGCCGAAAAGCATGCGCGCCGTCTCGGTGCGGCCACTTCCGAGCAGACCGGCGAGACCGGTGATCTGACCCGCGCGCAATGATAGATCCAGCTGCTGGATGCCACCGCGAAATCCCGCCGCTTTCGTTTCCAAGATCACGGGACGCGAGACCTGAGTTAGATCCGTGGAAGGCGCGGCGGCGGCCTGCCCTGCGTCCGGTTCACGACCTAACATCTGACCAATGAGCTTCAGCCGTGGCAGCTCGGCGGTGAGAAATTCCCCCACGAGACGTCCGTTGCGCAGCACGGTGATGCGGTCGCTGATGGCATAGACCTGATCGAGAAAATGGGTGACGAGAAGGATGCCGAGGCCTTCACCGCGCAGCCGCCGCAGCAGGGAGAAGAGCGCTTCCACCTCGCCTTCATCCAGGCTGGAGGTGGGCTCATCGAGCACGAGGACTTTGGCGTCGATCTCCAGGGCGCGAGCAATCGCGACCATCTGCTGCAGGGCCAGCGGCAGGGTATCGAGGCGGGCGGTGACATCGAGCTGGAGACCCAGCCGCTGGAGTGCCTTGACCGCGCGCTGCCGCACCTGATGCCACTGGATGCAGCCCCATTTCACGGGCTCGCGACCGAGGCAGATGTTTTCTGCCACCGAGAGGGCGGGGATGAGATTGACCTCTTGATAGACGGTGCTGATGCCGAGGGCCTCCGCTTGCCGTGGCGAGGCGGGAGAGATCTCCTGGCCAGCGAGGCGCATGCTGCCCGCATCACGCGGATAGAGACCGGTGAGGACCTTGATGAGAGTGGACTTGCCGGCCCCGTTTTCCCCCATCAGTGCGTGCACCTCGCCAGCGCGCAGACGCAGAGCCACGTCCTGCAGCGCCTTGACGCCGGGGAAGCTCTTGTCGATGCCACGGAGGCTCAGCAGCGCTGGATCGGAGTCACTCATGCGGGATCGATCTCGACGTGGGGTCCTCCGACGGCACGGGTGACGAACATGGCTGGATCTATGCGGGTGGTGCCGAGGTAGTTAGTGCGAAATTCCGCCATGATGGCATCCGTCTTGCCGGGCTCGATGAGAGCGACGACACAGCCGCCGAAGCCGCCGCCCGTCATGCGGCAGCCATACACGCCGTCCATGCCTCGGCTGATCTCCACCAGCAAGTCCAGCTCCAGGCAGCTCACCTCGTAATCATCGCGCAGGGACTCATGGCTGCCATACATCAAGTCGCCCGCCGCCTCCCAGTCGCTCCGCTCCAGTGCCTCGACAAAGCGCAACGTGCGCTCATGCTCAGTGATGACGTGGCGGGCGCGCTCGTGCTCGGGAAACTCCAGGCGCGCCTTCATCCCGTGCCACTGCTTCAAGCTGACCTGCCGCAGGGATTTCACTCCGAGAATGCGCGCGGCGTTTTGGCAGGTGATGCGGCGGCGGGCGTACTCGCCATCGGCCAGGCGATGCTTGACGCCGCTGTTGATCACCAGCACCGCCACCTCTCGGCTCAGCGGCACGTGGCGCATGGCGCGGGATTGGCAGTCCAGCAGCAGGGCGTGATCCGGCTCGGCAAAGGTGACCGCAAACTGATCCATGATGCCACAGGGCACTCCAGCAAACTGATGCTCCGCTTTTTGGCAGAGCAGAGCTTTTTTCTCACGCGGCAGCTCGCGGCCACAGAGCGTCTCGATGGCCGTGGCTGTGGCCACCTCCAGCGCCGCACTGCTGCTGAGGCCACCGCCAGCGGGCAGCGTGGCATCCACATCCAGCTCGAAGCCGGGAATCTCCCAGCCCAGCTTCTGAAATCCCGCCACGACACCGGCCACGTAGTTGGACCAATGTCCGGCTTGGGGCTGGAGAGTGGTGGTGAGATCCAGGGTGATCTCTCCGGCCTCCCGCGCCGTGCGCAGCACCACCTGGCGATCGCTCCGGCGACGCACGCGCAGCTCCACCTGCCGCTCGATGGCCATCGGCAGCACGAGCCCGTCGTTGTAATCCGTGTGCTCGCCGATCAGATTGACCCGCCCCGGGGCGGACACGAGAAAGTCAGATGCCCCGGGCTGGGGTGGGTCCTCGACTCGAGCTGAAGAAATCCGGGGCATGGTGAAATCCGTTGGAGTCATTCAACCACAGTCTTCCCAGCCCAGCCAAGGGAGACATTCGATTTTTGTTTGGAGAAATCCGGTCGCAGCCGCGAAGCGACGAGGTTCAGCGGATCGGAGGTGCAGTTGACCCCCGAAAAAAAATGGCGGACTCTGGTGGCATCATGCCTGATTTTTCCACTGCCCTCCGCGATCACAAGCCCCACACCGCGATCATTCTGGGATCGGGATTGGGGGGGCTAACGGCCCACTTCGATGCAGTGACCGAGATCTCCTACACGGACCTCCCAGGCTGGCC
>JAGRPD010000402.1:6989-9148 GCA_020439875.1 Verrucomicrobiales bacterium | reverse complement strand
GAATGCGTTTTGTTTTTGACAAAAGCCACCCTCCCCGCCCAAACTACAGATCTCCTATGAAATGGTTCCTCGCTCTCGCCTCCCTGAGTTTCCTCGCATCCTGCTCCTCCCTGCCGTGGATGGTTGGCAGCGTCAACGACAAAGGATACTGCGCCGATGATGACTTCCCCGGTGGCGAACAGTACACTGTCGAAGAAGAGGTCATCGAAGCCGGCCCCATGATCGATACATCAGGCAAGTCCGGCAAGTAATCCCCCCATCCTCAACACTTCACTTTTTCACCGCCTGGGAGCTTCGGCTTCGAGGCGGTTTTTTTTGATCATCGGTCCCCGTGATCTCTCACAACTTCGGCTTCTTCACCGGCGGAATCTTCCCGGCAGCATCAACCCGCCGTCACCTCCGATTTCTCGGCAATCGCTCCGAAATCCGACTGCAACCGCTGAATCGCCCCTTCCGCTTCTTGGAAGCGCCGCAAAACTTCTCCCCCAGAAAGCAGAAAGTCCTGTTTGCGAGCCGACGTATCTAGCCTTATGACTGCCCCCTTGAATTTCCCCCTCATCATCGCTGGTTTCGGCCCGCTCGGCACGCCCGAGTTAATGATCATTGGAGTCCTCATCCTGATCCTTTTCGGTGCCAAAAAGCTGCCCATGTTTGCCCGCAGCCTGGGCAAGAGCATGGGGGAATTTAAAAAGGCACGGGACGAGTTCGAGACCGAACTCCATCGCGCCCAAGAAGAAGAACTGTCCAAACCCTCCTGATCTCATCCCATGAATCTTCCCCCCATCATCGCCGGCTTCGGCCCGCTCGGCACCCCTGAGCTGGTCATCATCGGAGTCCTCATCCTGATTCTTTTTGGTGCCAAAAAGCTGCCCATGTTTGCCCGCAGTCTGGGCAAGAGCATGGGAGAATTCAAAAAAGCACGGGAAGAATTCGAGACCGAACTCCATCGCGCCCAGGAAGAAGTGTCCAAACCTTCCCTGCCGGAAGAAAAAGTCGAGCGTGAGAAAGTCTCCGCAGCCCCCAGCCGCGCGACGAACGACGAGGTCTGATTTATCTCCGCTTCGATTTCAATGGCACGCAGCGGGTCATCCTTCATGCGGCGGGTTTTCGGACCCGCCGTTTTTCTTGGGCTCATCTTTTGGGGCATTCGGCCATCGTCATCGGCCTCCGCTGAAGAACCCGCCGCTAGCGTCTGCTTCTGCGCCTACAACGTGCGCAACTGGCTGGTCATGTCTCGCTACGTCGATGAGCGCTGGCAGGAGGGTCAGCCCAAACCCGAATCTGAAAAAGCCGCCGTCATCGAGATCCTGAAAAAGATTCAACCCGATGTCCTCGGCATCTGCGAGATCGGCACCCGTGCGGATTTGGAAGAGATCCAATCCCGTTTGCGCACCGCCGGGATCGCCCTGCCTCATCTCCACTTCGCCCAAGGGGGTGATGAAAATCGCCGTCTCGGCCTGCTGAGCCGATTTCCGATCACCGCCACCGTGAATCATGAAGACCTGCGCTTCGACCAGGAAGGCCACACCTTTCCCATGCAGCGCGGCATCCTCGACGCCACACTGACCCTCCCCAACGGCAACGCTCTCCGCTGCCTCGGAGTGCATTTGAAATCCAAAAGGCAGATTCCAGAGGCCGACGAAGCCTTGCTGCGCCGCAACGAAGCGCATTTGGTCCGCCGACTCATTGAAACACTCCTCGCTGAGAATCCAGGCCTCCCCCTCCTGCTGTACGGCGACTTCAATGAGCACCGCAACGAACCACCCATGAAGGCGCTGATTGGAGCACGCACAAGCCCCACCTACATGGAGGACCTGCCTCTCGTCGATCGCCATGGTGAGGTGTGGACGCATTTTTGGGACAGTGCCGACAGCTACTCACGGTTTGATTATTGCCTAGTGAGTCGCGGCCTCAAACCCTGGGTGAACAAAGGCAGCAGCTACATCTATCAGGCTCCCGATTTCGATTCCGCCAGCGATCACCGCCCCATCGTGGTGCAGCTGGACTCACCGGGAACGAAGCGGAGTGCGAAGTCGGGCAAAGAATAGTGACCGCCTAGGAGTCTCCCCGCCAATCGAGATCCAACGCTCTCCCCCACATTCCATTCCTTCAGCAATCAGCAATCGAGGTTCAGCAATCGACATTCGCGACGAAGGAGC
>JAGRPD010000402.1:0-6963 GCA_020439875.1 Verrucomicrobiales bacterium | reverse complement strand
CAATCTCCCAGGAGATAAGGCCGCAAAAAGTAGCGGCGGTTGGCAACCGTCGCGCGGCTGAGGCGTCAAGGCTGAGCGGAAGACCCGCGCGATGCCACCCTCGAAGCAGATTGAGACGACGATTGGGACGACGATTGTTCAGGCGCGGGAACGAAGGAGCTGATGGGAATCGGTGATGGGGGTGCGGCTGGGAGCCGAGCGACCACGAATGCCATTCGTGGCTACGGGTGGGCCGAATCGTCGTCCCAATCATCGTCCACAATCTCCCCGGATTGATTGAGCCGAGGATTCCTTCAGGGCTCGCGAGCGCAACACGCCGCACCATTCCATGTTCACGCTTCAGCGCAAGGGAGGGCGTCAGTCCACGCTCGGGCGGGATCCAAGTCCTCCTGCCCATTCCGGCTTGCGGCTGGGCAGATGCTTCTTTCAATCTCGCCCTACCAGATGCGCTCGAGCAGGCGCTCAAATGGACCTTTGGCGGAGAGAGGCTTGGTGTAGCGACGATCCCCCCGCGTGCTGCGGGTCACCACCAGCGGGCCTTTGTGATCGACGACACGAAGGGATTTCACCTCGATCCGCTCCAGCGGGCAGTCGTTGCTGTCGGCGGGCACCCGTGACATGGACTCCAGCACATCGAGTCCGGAGACCACCTGACCAAAGACGGTGTACTGACCATCGAGATTGGCCATGTTGCCCAACACGAAATAAAACTGGCTGTCGTTGGAGAGTTTGTCTGGATTCACCGCATCACCACGGCGGGCCATGGCCACGGCTCCGAGTTTGTGCGAGCGCTTGATTTCCGCCGCCAGATTGTCCGCCCCACCGGTACCCCAGCGATCCCTTGCGTCTTCATCAGCAGTGAGAGGATCTCCGGTCTGCACCAGATAGCTGTCGATGGCGCGGTGAACGGCGAGACCCTTGTAAACACCGCTGTCGGCATTTTGGATGAAATTGGCCACGGTCTTGGGGGCATCACTCGGGAACAACTCAAACATGATGGTCTCGGTGGCCCCGCCGAAGTTCACCTCCATCACCGCCAGCTTGTGCATGTCCTCAGGACCCCAGCCCGCCGGATTGTCCGGATTGCTGGTGCGTGAGCGGGTGCTTCCTGACGTTTGCTGGCGGACTTCATCCACTTTTTTTTCGGCTTTCTCGACAGCCTCAGGAGCCATGACGCGCGCGGCTTCCACAGCGGCTGCTGGATCTGCGGCGACGGCATCCAGAGATTGAGCAGAACACCACGGTGTAGCGAGACCAGCGGCGAGGAGGAGGGTGGGGAGGAGACGATTCATGTCGGCGAGTCGGGAAAGTCGGAAGGAAGGAGACGGATTCAGAACGGCTCAGGCTCACCGGAGCGCACCGGGAACAGAGGGAGCGGGCTGGGCGGGTTGCACTTCGATGGGAGGAGCGGCGGCGGGAGGCGTGGAATCCATCATCGGCGCGGCGGCAGCCGCTGCCGGTGGCGCGGTGTTGGGCCGGTTGTTGGGATCGTAGTTGAAGACCCGCGACGGTGCGCCACGAGATTTGCGGGGATCCATGCCCCATTTGACGTCCATGGCATCCAGCTCACTCACGGTGGGATACCGCGAATCGACCGGCCCGATGTTGTCGCAGGAGACCAAGCCAGCCAAAGAGCCGAGGGAAAAACCAAGAGTGAGTGCAAGACGGCGCAATTTCATGAAACGGAAGAAAGCTGAATGGGGTGAATTTGAAGCGTCAGTTTAGTCAGATCCGCCCCGACAAGCAACCGCGAATCCTCCGGAAGCGCGGACTGTTTGACGTAGGCCATGCCCACCCATTGGCGGCTGGCAGGGTCTCGCACCACGCTGGTCACAGCTCCCACCGGCTGTTCCGTGCCGGGCAGCCACACGGAGGCACCCGCTGCGATCCCTGCCGATGGGGGATCTGGCGGGGCTGCGGCACTGCGCCAGGCGACCAGACGCTGGGGCATTTTCCCGGTGGTTTTGATCCGCGACAGCACCTCCTGGCCCATGTAGCAGCCTTTGGTAAAACTCATGGCGTAGGCCTCCAGCCCGGCCTCCGGGGGGAAATGATCCGCATTCAGCTCGGCGGGCCAGGCGGGAATCCCCCGCAGCACACGCAGGCACTCCACCTCCTCCGCCGTCCACAGCGGCGCATCTGCTGCGGGCTGCCAACGGGCCGAGGCTGGCAGCCACAGATCCCAGCCCGGTGCGCCCCATCGCGGCGCGGCGACCCAATTCCCATCCTCTGGCCCGGGCGGTGGAGCCTCGGTGGCACCTTCGGGAGCCAACCAATGCCAGAGCGCCCAATCGTCGGTGTGATCGACCATTTCCACATCGTCGGCGATGATGTATCGCTCCAGTCGTGGGCCGATGGTTTCGGCCAAGTCGGCATCGGCATCCAGCACCAGCGTGTCTGCCCGAGCGGTGAGCCAACCTTCGCCGACGATTTTTCCTTTCAAATCCGTCACGCAGGTGGGAACCGCACGCTCATTCGTGGCGAGGCGCACCTCCTGAGTGAGCTGGCCATTGAGAAAACGCAGCCGATCCGCTCCGGTGAAGCACAGCTTGGCGCGGCGGGAGAGATCCACCCAGCCTCCTGCCTGCATCTTCTGCTGCCAAGTACTCGCGTCCATGACCGATGACCTCAAAGATTCCCTCCTGGAGCGACGCCGCGCCCCACGACCGCAAAGTCCAGATCGCCCTCACCTGCCTGCAAACGCTCTCGCAATCCATCCGCCGCAGCGGCGATGACCGGCGCTGCCACGCCCTGCCCGGCGGCTAGCTGGAGACCGAAGTCCACATCTTTGAGCATGTTATCCAGCGAGAAATGCGCCTCAAAATCTCCCGCCATCATCGCTGGCAGTTTCATGCCGATGAGGGGCGAGTAGTTGGCGTTGTTTTCAAAGGCTTCCTTCAAACGCAGCAGATCGACGCCCTCCGCGCGCGTGATGCTGGCTGCCTCCGCCAGGGCTTTCACAATGGCGGCGGTCACCAGATTGGTGGCGATCTTCACCACCGAGGCGTCACCCACTTCGCCCATCGGCAGGATTTTTTCACCGCTCCAGCGCAGGATCGGCAGGGCGCGCCGCCGCAGCGTCTCGGGTCCGGCGACGTAGTAGCAGAGCTTGCCTGCGGCTGCGGCGTTTTTGCTGCCCGTGAAGGGTGCGTCGAGGAACCCCGCCCCGCAGGCCTCACAACGCCGCGCCGCCTCCCGTGCATCCGCTGGTAGCACGGTGGCGTGATTCATGACCAGATGCCGCTTCGTCAGCGCTGGCTGCATGGCGTCGAGCATCTCCAGGAGCGCGCGGCCATCTCGCACGAAAATTTGGATCACCTCAGCCTGCTCGGCCACCTCGGCGGGTGTCGCTAAAAAATTGGCCACGGGACGCTCCCGGCGACTCCACACATACACGCGCGCACCGTGGCTGCGCACGTTTTCCGCCACCCGACTGCCGATGATGCCCAGGCCGATGACGCCCACCGCCTCCTGCGTTGATGTTGATCCTGCCATGCCGCCATCTTCCCGCTGGGATCTGGACGATGCAACCCCGCTGTTCTGCGAGGTAGCCACCAATCACTCCGTTGGAGGCTCTTCCTCGTTGCGCCACGGCGCGGGCTCGACCTCGGCGATCTCAGCCTCCCGGTAAAAGATAAACCGTGTGGGCAGCACGGAGCGCTGCCGCAGTTCCTTCACCAAAACCGCGACGGCCTCCTCCCGGCGGCGCACCTCCAGCAGGGCGCGGATCTCGGCTTTCACCTCCTCAAATTCGGGCACCCGTGCCTCGTGCCTTTCATCTAGCCGAATGACGTGCCAACCCAGCGCTGTCTCCACCACGCCACTCATCTCACCCGGCTGCATTTTTTCCACCGCCGCCATGAAGTCCTTCGGCATGCGATCGGCCGTGAACCAGCCCAGGTCCCCGCCCCGCTCGCGACTGCGCCCATCATCGCTGAAGGTCCGCACCACCTCGTCCCAATCCTCCGGCTTCTGCTCCACCCTCTGCCGCAGCGCCTCCACCTCCAGCGAGCGATCCGCAGGCTTCTCCTCATCGTGTCGGGTGACAAAAAGATGCCGCGCGCGGTAGGCCGTCGGCACGGTGAGGGACGCGCGATTTTCGTCATACCATTCTCGCGTCTGAGCTTCATCGATCTCCCGGATCCGATGCGCCATTTTTTCCTCGATCCACGCCTCATCATCCAGCTCGTCCCGCACTACCGTGGCGAAGGTTTTTTCATCCCAATACTGAACCGCCAACCGCTCCGGCCACTGATCCGGCACCTGACGCCGCAGCATCTCCACCTCCCGCTCCACCGCCGCATCGCCGACGGGACCGTCCAGTCCATTCATCTTGCGAAAGGCATGCACCATGCGCTGGTTCACCAGCTGCTCCAGCGCCAGTCGCCGCACTTCTTGGCGGCTGCGTTCGGAGAGCGCATTCCAGTCTTCGTCCGTCCGCCAGAGCCGCTCCCGCAGGGCCTCGGCCAGCTCCAGAGCCGTGATCGGACGCCCATAGACCTCCGCCACCACGCCGCCACCCAGATTTCCGCCTTCGCCATCCCACGGCTGTTTCAGCCGTCGATACAGCGGTCCTTCCCACACCACGAGATCTGCGAACAAATACAGAGCCGCCACAAAGTAGAGGCCAAACCGCCAGGGGAACCGTTGCAAACCCGCCATCTCCGTCTCACGCTCCCATCGCGACCGCCACCTCCGTGGCGCGATCCGGTCCCACCCACGCCGCCGCCAGCTCCAGGGCAAACTCCAACGCCGTGGCCGCGCCACGACTGGTGATCAAGCGACCGTCCACCACCACGCGCGACTCGCAGTCCGTCTTTTCCAGCGTCTCCCACACCGAGGCATGCGCGGTGAAATGTCGCCCCGCCAGCAGACCCGCCGCATCCAGGATCAGCGGGGCCGCGCAGATGGCCGCCAGGCCTTTGTCCTCTTCCGCAAACTTCCGACACAATCCGAGCACCCGTTCATCCGCCATCAGCGTCTTCACCGCTGGCCCTCCCGGCAGCAAGAGCGCCTCAAAATCTGCCGCCACGACCTCATCCAATCGCGTGTCCGCATGCAGGGTGATGCCATTGCGCCCCGTCACGTGGATCCCCTCGCCCACCGCCGCCAGCACCACCTCACAGCCCGCGCGACGCAGCACATCCACCGGTGCCACCAGCTCCAGTTCCTCCACACCATCGGCCACCAAGCAAAGCACGCGTTTCATCATGCCGCATTGTTTCACGGGACCAAGCCCCCGCCAACCGCTTTTCCATCAAGAGGATGAGGGGAGGAATGCCGCCCACCCCGGGCGGTCACTGCCCGCCTCTACAGGCCCCCCATCACCCCATCACCCCAGTCACCCCCTCCCCTCACGGTTCCGTCAAATTCGGTGACCAGAGGCTGCCCTTTTTCACCTCCGGCACCTGGCCATCGGCTGGGAAGGTAGCGGGGATCGCGGCTTGCAGCTGCTGGGAGAGTTTCGCCACCTGATCGGCGTAATCGGCATGTTCAGCGAGGTTGACATGCTCCAGCGGATCCGCCTGATGATCGTACAGCTCGCGACCCGCGCGACCCTCATCCCACTCCGTGTAGCGCCAGCGGGGCGTGCGCAGCGTGTAGCCGCGGAAGGACTCTCCCCCCTTGCCTCGCATCACCATGCTCAGCGTCCAGCCGCGTCCCTTCGCCGTCGCATCCTTCAGCAACGGAGTCAGATCTTGTCCCTGCAGACTCTCAGGAGCCTGCACCCCACAGAGCTGCGTCAGCGTGGGATAGAGATCGATCAGTCCCACGGGCTCCTCCACCACCGCGCCTTGCCGTGCCTGACCTGGGGCCGCAATGATCAGAGGCACCCGCGCGCTTTCTTCGAACAGACTCATCTTTTGCCAAAGGCCATGTTCACCCAGGTGATAACCGTGATCGCTGGTGAAGACCACAATGGTATCCTCCGCCAGCCCCAGACGATCCAGCGCATTCAGCACCTTGCCCAACTGCGCATCCATGAAGGTGATGCTGGCAAAATACGCCTGCACTGCCTCCCGCCGCAGCGGATCCGTCAAATCTTCCTGCTCCTTTTTTCGGCTCGCCAAAGCCGCTTCAGGTTTGTCCTGATTTTCCTCCTCCCACCCTTTCACCAGCGGCATCTGCGCCGGCGGATACCCCTCAAAGTAGGAGGCGGGCGAGACATACGGCGTGTGCGGGCGGAAAAAACCCAAGGCCAGGAAAAACGGCCGATCCTTCTGCCGCGCGCAACGCTCCAGCACCCACTCAGCATCCGCCGCCTGGAGGCCATCGGTGTGCAGCGCATCTCCCCGAGGCGAGGCGTACCAGCTCAGCGTGCCGCCGAAGTTGCCCGGTCGCAGACTGAAAATATCGCCCTCCTCCAGCAGCCGATCACAGCCCGCCGGGTTCATTTCCAGCTCCCAGCTTCCAGGATCGTCGTGCCCATTGGTGCCGATCGATTTCGGCACGTTGTAGTGGTACATTTTGCCGATGCGCGCAGCGAAGTAGCCCTCCAGCCGGAACGCCTGCGGCAGGCTGATGTGCGACGGAATGGTCTCGCGAAAAATCTGGGCATTGGCCAGGATGCCCGTGCTGTTCGGGTGCAGGCCCGTGAGCATCGAGTTGCGGCTCGGACCACAAAGAGGGAACTGGCAGTAGGCCCGCTCAAACCGCACCCCGCGCGCTGCCAGCTTGTCGATGTTGGGAGTCTTCACCAGCGGATGCCCGTAGCAACCGAGAGACACATTCAAATCGTCCGCCATCACAAACAACACATTCGGACGGTCCGCAGCCGTGGCGACTCCTGTCAGAGCCACCGCCATCAAGAGAGATTTCATCATCACCTCCTGTCAACGCAGCCCGACCCACCCATGAAACACCAAACTCCGCTCTCCCTCCAATTTCCCGTCCCCCTTCCGTGACGACAGGAGCCTCGCCACGCCGAGTTCCACCTTCTGCTGCCCCTTCGCCCACAAAAAC
>JAGRPD010000401.1 GCA_020439875.1 Verrucomicrobiales bacterium | reverse complement strand
GACGATGAGTGGGACGAGGAATGGGACGAGGAATGGGACGAGGAATGGGACGGGAGTGGGGGTGCGTGAAGGATGCGGGCTGGAACGGGCGTTCCAAGGCGATGCGATTGTTGTGGATTTCCCTATTTCTTGCAGCGGCCAGTGCCGTGAAGGCACAGCCTGTGGCGGAGGCGAGCGCGGAATCGCCCTGGGCGGACTGGATCGAGCCGGACTTCCCGTTTTTCAGCAGCGTGCTGGATTGCCGGGATCTGGGCGAGGGATTTCCGAAGGACAACCTGGTGCCGCGCGGTTTGATCCTGAATCTGGGAAATGATGTCTGGGCCTGTTACGATGTCGATCTCTGCCGCATCGCCTTAGTCTGGAAAGCGGAGCCCGGCCAGCCGCCGATCACGCTGAATGCTCTGGCTCCGGGATCGTATCATGTGGCCGGGCAAAAGACGAAAGACGGACAGGAGAATCTGCCGAAACCGGTTGGGACGCCGTTGTTGGTGAATGGGGTGTATCCGGGATGGCAATGGGGAAGCAAGCCAGTGTTGAAAGACCCGCGTTCGTCCGCGCCGAGTCCGGAAGAGGTGGGGCGTGGTGGGTTGGGTGAAGCAGGGGCGGAGTTTGTGGGGATCGATTTCAAAGAGGGCCGCGTGGAATTGATTGCACGCTTGGGGACGGTGCGGACGACAACGGGCTTTGATTGGCGTCGCGAAGAAGATGGAGAATCCGCTCGACTGCAGGTCCAGGCATCCCTGGTGGGTGGCGAACAACCGCTGGACTCCGAGCGATCGTTGAGCTTGGTTTTGGGGCGCGAGGTAGCTGAGAGTGGCGCGCTCGGAGAACTTCGGGTGGTCAAGTTTGAGCTGCCTCAGGGCAAGGTGGTGGGGCGGACGGTTCAGGTGTCGATCGGGAAAATCAAAGCGGCAGCCGTTCCATCGACCCCGAAAGGAGACTGGCGCGCTTCGGTGGAGCTAAAACCTGAGCTGCAAAAAGATCCGAAGACCGCCTATGCAATCGATCAAATCTCCCTCCCGGTCCCCAATCCCTGGAAGCGCAACGTGCGCCTGGCGGACATCGATTTTCTGGATGACCAAGGCAACGCGGTGGCGGTGACGATGGATGGGGATGTGTGGAAGGTGAGTGGATTGACGGCGGATTTGCAGGCGGTGACGTGGAGGCGATTCACATCGGGTTTGCATGAGCCGATGTCGATTGTGGTGAAGGACGGCGAGCCGTTCGTTTTCGATCGCAATGGCATCTGGAAGATCGTCGATCAGGACGGCGACGGGGTGGCGGACCGGCACGAGATGTTCTGCAATCTCTTCGCGCAAACGGCGGAGACGCGGGAGTTTCCGATGTCGATGAAGCCGGGGCCGGAGGGCGCGCTCTTCATTTCCAAAGGCGGGCAGGAGGGGACCACGCGTGGCAAGCACAATGGCACGGTGATTCGGGTGGCACCGGACGGGAAATCGTTCGCGGTGCTGGGCTACGGCTTGCGGCAGCCATTCATTGGGGTGAATCCCGAGACGGGACTGGTGACGGCGAGCGACCAGCAGGGCCATTACGTGCCTTCGACTCCCATTGACATCATCCAGGGCCATCACTTTTACGGGCACCTGCCTTCGATTGCCGAGCCGGAAAAGTATCCCGAGTCGATTGAGGAGCCGATGGTGTGGATTCCGCATCCGGTGAATTCCAGCGGGGCCACTCAGGTGTGGGCTTTGGACGATCGGTTCGGGCCGGTGGCGGGCGAGATGATTCATGTGGGCTACAATCGGCCGGAGCTGTTTCGCGTGGTGATGAATCCACGCTTCAAGCGCCCGCAGGCGGCGGTGATGAGTTTCACCCGGGATCTGCATTTTGGACCGCTGAACGCGAAGATGAATCCGGCAGATGGCCAGCTCTACGTGGCGGGTTTTCAAATTTGGGGAACGACGGCGAAGGATCTGAGCGGGTTGGTCCGGGTACGTTACGCGGGAGGTGAGAGGCCGCTGGTGAAAGAGGTGACGCCGACGGACAAGGGCGTGCTGCTGCGCTTCAACATGGAGCTGGATCCGAAGACGGCGGGAAACCCGGACAACTACAATGCGGAACGCTGGAACTACAAGCGCACGCCCCAGTACGGATCTCCGCATTTGAAGCTGGATGGCAGCCCCGGGCAGGAATGGATGACGGCCAGCAGCGCCTATCTGAGCACGGATGGCAAGAGCGTGCTGGTGGGTTTTCCCGATATGAAAGGCGAGGTGGACCAGATGCGCATCGGCTGGGGCATTCAGACGAAGGGCGGCATCAAAGCGCAAAACACGGCCTACTTTTCTCCCTGGGAATTGGCCCCGTTTGATCCGGTGAAGGAGGGCTTTGGAGAGATCGAGGTGGATCTCACGCCGCGTCGAGAGGCGGCGCAGACGCAGATCGCCGCCAGCAAAGAAGAGGGTGAGCGGGTGTATCAAATGTTCGGCTGCATGGCCTGCCACAGCATTGACGGCACGCTGCAGGGCAAGGTGGGACCGAGCTGGAAGGGGCTGTTTGGCAGTGAGCGAGACATTGCGAAGCAGGGCAAGGTGAAAGCCGATGAAGCCTACCTCAAGGAGTCGATCCTGAACCCTTCCGCCAAGGTGGTGAAGGGCTTTGAAAAGTTCGACACGGGCATGCCGATTTACTCGGGCATTCTGAACGATGGCCAGATCGACTCGTTGATTCTCTACATCAAGAGTTTGGCCGATCAGCCGTGAATCCGATGGGGTCGAGTCCGACAGATTTGCTGACTGGAAACCGGCGGTTTTGATGTCAGAATGATTCAATGAGGACTCGATCAAGGCTACGAAATCTCTGGGCCGTCGGCGTGATGGCGGGGGCTCTGCTGGGAGCGGATCGAGCGGACGCGGCCAAGGTGGAGGGCGAGAGGGTGGGAACGTTGACGACTCGGACGGGTCAGGTTTATCACGAGTGCGAGGTCGCTCGGGTGGCTCCCGACGGAGTGACGTTTCGTCATGCCAACGGCGTGGCGAAGGTGCTGTTTGCGGATCTGGATGAGACGTGGCGGCAGCGTTTGGGTTATGATCCGAAAAAGGCGGAGGCATACGCCCAAGCCTGGCGGGAGAAGTATGACGCGCAGCGGCGGCGAGATGCAGCGGCGCAGTTGGCGGTGGAGCAGGTGAGGCAGCGGGCGCTGGAGGCTCGGGAGCGCTTGGAGCGAGATCGGCAAAATGCGCGCTGGCAGGCGCTGCAAATCGCGGAGGGTGGACTCGACCATGGCGGTGGGATCCAGGTGTTGCCGCCGATTCAGGGACCGGCGATGGGAGGACGCAGTTTCACGCACGGCAGTCAGACGCTGGCCTGGTGGCCGGGGTATTGGGGCGGATCTTGCTCCCTCAGCGGATGGTGGATGGGGCGCAGTGGTTGGGGTTCGCTGGGTGGGGTGTGGGTGAGCCCGACGTTGGGAACCTATCGCTGGGGCGGAGTTTCCGGTTGGGGTTTTGGCGCACCGGTTGGAGGTGGGGGATGTTCGAGCGTTTTGCCGGTGGCATCGCGCGCCGGATCAGTGGCGCTGCCGTTGCTCCCTGGGGCTGGGTGCTTGAGGCGTTGAGCCTCAGTGGGTGGAGGTTCGATGGCGTTGGCATCTGGCAGCGCGGCGGTGGGGGGCTGGATGGCGGTGGCGCAGTGGCGGAGTTCGTTGCCTCGGAGGTTGCCGTTGCGAGTGTCGCTCCCGATCTGCAGGCCGACTCGGCAACGGGCGAGGTGATTGTTTTCCACGGTGGCATCGGCGGTGCTGCCGGTGAGATCCACGCCGAGGTCGAGATCGCGGAGGCTGTTTTCGCGAACTTGCGTGGCGGTGGAGTCGGTGATGCGGAGGCCGGGGCCTCCGTGGGTTTCGAAAAAGCAGCGAGTGATGACGGCGCGGTCACTTCCCTCGATCTCCACCAGGGGACCGGTGGCGGCGGCGTGGCCGCGAAAGGTGATGCGCTCCAGCCGGACGCCGCTGCCGCCGCGCAGCACGAGCATGGGGCGGTTGGCGAGATCGGGATGGGCGATGAGGGCGACGTTTTCCGCGTCCTGACCGATGAGGCGGAGTTCCTGGGCGGCGTCGATGATCAGAGGTTCTCGCACCGTCATGGAGCCGAGAGGCAGCACGATGTCGCGAGTGCCATCGGCGATGGCTTCCCGGATGGCGGTTTGCAGTCCAGACTCGGCACCCGAAGCGGCAAGGGCGAGGAGGTGAAGCAGGGCGAGGAGGCGGTAGGTCACGATGCGTTAAGGGAATGGTCTATCGGCCGGACCAGCCGCCGAGGTGGCGGGTTTTGGCTTCGGCTTCGAGTTTTTTGAGATGCTGCTCGAAGTCAAACGTACGACGGCCATCGGGCAGGGGAGCGCCTTCGGTGTAAATCCGACTGAGTCCGGCGCGGGTGAGTTTTTCACTGAGGTAGTCGCCATCAGCAAACTGGATGAAGGCAAAAACACGCTCACTGCCAAAGACGCTCTGCCAGCGGGTGTGGACGGTGAAAGGCTGACGGCGCAGCTCGGTGGCGGTGAAGTCTTTGGCCTGCTGGCCGATGGCGGTGGTGCGGGCTTCGCTCAGGCCGCCGAAGTAGGCACCCTGGTGGCGGAGGCGATCGCCATTGTACTGATGGCGGCGTTTTTCGGGGGCATCGACGAAGTACAGGCGTACTTCGCGGTCGCCGTGGCCGGGCAGGTCGAGGTGGAAGCTGTCGCCATCGTTGCCAGAGTTTTCCAGCAGGCGGGCTCCAGTGATGGCTTGCCATTCGCCGCGCGCGGTGGTGGAAGGCGGGCGTGATGAGGTGTGGTTTTGAAGGTTCTGCCGCTGATACCAGACCTTGATGAGGCTGATCGCGACGATGAGGATGATCCAGGTGATGCTTTTGCTGCTCTTGGGCATGGGCCGTGAATTTTCACCAAGGGGTGAGGGTGAAGAAGGCGGATTCTTTGACTTTCTCGGTGGGCACCGTGCGGGTGAAGCGTTCGAACTGCTGCGCCCATTCGTCGATGGCGACTTGGGCGTGGGCGTAGGGTCGAAAGTCCCGGGTGCTGTAGAGGGTCATCTTGTCCTTTTCGTTGTCGCTGAACTGAAAAACATCGATGCCGGTGCCTGAGAGGGTGACCTTTCCTTCAATGGCGATGTTGCCCTTGGTGAAAACGCCGAGCAGGCCGGAGAGGGGGCCGACGGTGAATTTGGCGGCGAGCTTGCCGGCGTTGCCTCGGACGGAGGTGGGATTGAGCTGCGTGAGGGCGAGTTCGAGGGTGAGGGTGTCGGGTCCGGGATGGTCGGTGAGGATCCAGCGAGGGGCGGGGGAGCGGGCAAAGGCGGTGACGTAAGCCTGGTAGAGGTAGGTGGCCATCTCGCGTTCCTGGCGGGGCGTCCAGCCATTTTCGATCTCCCATCGGGCGAGACGTTTGCTCACGGGTTGCAGGTAGCCCAGCTCGACCGGGGCGATGTAGAGCAGGTGCCGCTGGCGGACGCGCTGTTGGACTTGGCCATCAAAATTCCGCCACACGTAGTGAAACGGCACCCGCTCGAGGGCGGGGCGCATGTTTTGACGTTGGGTGAGGAAGGGGGTGACGGGAGCCGGTTTGGCCTTGAGGAACTTCCGTGCCAGCCCACACTGGCAGGCGCTGAAGCTGGCGCTGAGACCGAGCAGGATGAGGAGGCGGAGCAAGCGGGCTGAAGGTGCGGCGCAATGGATCACGCCGCACAGAGCCACGCAAAAGGCGGACATGCAAGAGCTGGCTGGGCCAGGGACCTAGGCAGAGGTGGGTGCCTTGATGTGCGCCCAGCAATGCACGTGAGGGGCTCCGCGGAAATACCAGACCATGTGCGGTCCCTCGATCTGCCAGACGTCCCAGACGCCGTCCTCTCCGATGTCGTCGAAGGGGTAGTAGGAGATGTGCAGGTCGTCGATCCCGGCGGCTTGCAGGTAGCGCATGGCTTCGGCTTGATCGCTCTCGCGGAAGGGCTTGAGAAGGTCTCCGAGGACCTGGAGGAAGAGCGCCTTTTGGTCTGGGCTCATGGCGGAGACGGGCAGGCCGACGAGGCCGCGGGTCTTGCCAGAGAGGGCCACCGTGCGGTTGCCGCGTTCGGCGGGGCTTTTGCCGTCTTGCAAAGCCTGTTGGCGCTGTTTGCCATCGAGCGCCTGGAACAGCTCGTTGGCGCGCTGAGCCTGATACCAGTAAGCGTTGCCCGGGTGTTGGGCGGTCTCGTTGAAGCTCTGGGCGGCATGTCCATAAAAGATGGGGCCTCCAAAGGCGGTGCCGGCTTCACTGTCTCCATCGCAGCGGCGCGTGCAGTGGCGGCCGGTGAGGACAAACTCAAACTGCCCGCTGCCGGGCTGGCCAAAGAGGGCGATGGAGGCGGAGCCAAAGCCGCCGTCGCGCTTGTTGTCCTGATCGAACTGACGCCAAACTTCTTTTTTGTACTCGTCGCTGTGGAGGCCGTCGAAAATCTGGCGGACGAGGTCCACCTGATCAGGCTGGAGGATTTTGTTGATGGGGGTGGGAGTGATGTGCCAGTTGTTGTCCACTTTGAGGCGCAATTCGTGATCCCAGGGCAGGCAGAGTGCGCTGCGTTGGGTCTCGTCCAGGCTGCCGTAAAGCTGGGTGACGAGGGTTTCGGAGGCGGGAGCTGGAGCGGCGCGGGTCAGCTGGGTGAGGGATGGGCTGGCGAGCGCGGCAAGGGTGGCTTGGCTGCTGCGGCGCAGCCAAGCACGGCGGGTGAGATCGGTGGTGGACATGGAGCGGTGGATCGGGTTGAAAGGTTTCAACCCGAACTATGCCGGACAGTCGTGAAAAAGACGAGCCTTGTTTGCGGCGATCGTGGGGAGCCCTCGCTTCAAAAGTTTGGACACGCTTCAGATGGGCTGATCTTCCAATGCCACGCCGTCCGGCTCACCGCGCACTGATGCTCGACTCGGGAGAGATCGAGCTACGGGCGCTGGCGGCGGCTCAATGTAGCCTGACTCTCCAGAGTCGGGCTTCGTCGCAGCTCCACGATGGCCTTTTTTTTCAATGCCGCGCCGTCCGGCTCACCACGCACTGATGCTCGACTCGGGAGAGATCTAGGAAGAGCGTCGTGCGGGGAAAGAGTGTAGCTTTCGGTTGTAGCCGTATCCTTAATAAAAAAACCACGATGGCCTTTT
>JAGRPD010000400.1 GCA_020439875.1 Verrucomicrobiales bacterium | reverse complement strand
CGCCCGCCGCGACGCCTTCCACCCCACCCGCTGCCGGCGGCGGCACCCCACCTCCCGCGCCCGCCGCTCCGCCCTCCGGACAGGCCGCCCCTCCGCCCCCCGCGTTCGAGATCATTCCCCTCGACAAATTCAAGCTGCCCAAGCCCGACGACTACCTGCGCTCCGTGCCCCGCACTCGCCCCCGCCTGCTGCACAATGCAGCCAGCTTTGGCTTCCTCGCCAAACAAGTCACCGCCCCGAGCTTCGCCCCGCTTTACGCGGCCCTCGTCGAAGGGGGAAAAAAACTCCAGGAAGCCCCCGAACTCACCCGCGTGTACGGAGATCAATCCAGTCGCGTCACCCCCGGCTCCAAGGCCATCTACCGCATCGCCACCCTCGGCACCCTCTATTATCTGGACCAAGATCCCGCCTGGGCAGAGCGGGCCGTCCGGGAGCTGGTGGCACTGTGTGATCCCTCCAGCTTTTCCGATTGGTACCCGGATCAGCATGAAGTCACCGCCGACTTCATCATCGCCGTTTCTCTCGGCTACGACTGGTTCCACGCCAGCCTCAACAAGCAGCAGCAAGAAAACATCCGTCAGACCCTCATCACCCGAGGTCTCGAGCCGCTGTCTGAGCATGTCAAAAATCTGCCCGACTCTGACGGCCCGCCCGACCCACGCGAATTCGCCTGCGCGGCGGCCCTGCTCTTCGGCAGCTTTTGCCTTGCTGATGAAGACAACACCGTCGCCAAAAAGGCGGCCAACGCCGCTGCGGATCGATTTGGTGAAGGACTGCTGCACTTCTGCCCCGGCGGCATCTGGCCCAGCGGCCCCGATCAGGGAGATCGCATCATTGACTACGGCATCCTCGTGCTCCAGACACTGCGCTCCATGCAGGGCAATGACTTTGGCTTCTCAGCAGTTCAAGGATTTCCCCTCATCGGATCCGCACGCATGCACCTGGAGGGAGCCACCGGTCAGCTCTTCAATTACGGCGACGCCACCGCCACCACCTTTTTGAACAATTGGGTCAGCAACTGGCTCAGCGGCGTGCATGGCAATCCCGGCCTGCCAGCCTACACCGCCGGAAAACCCCAAGGTCCAGACAGCGCCTACCTGGGTCTCGCTGGCGACGCGCTCTATTTCAACCCCCAGGCCGCTGGTTATGGCCCAAACCCAGCTCTGGAGGCTGCTTTTCCTCCCGAGAACGGCGTGGTGGCCACCATGCGCTCGCTCTGGGATGATCGCGCCGGCTGGTACGCTGCCCTGAAAGGCGGCAGCAACAAGGACCTCCACGCGCAACTGGACCTCGGTGACTTCGTGCTCGAAGCCGGAGGTCAGCGCTGGGCCATCGAGCTAGGCACCGAGTCCGATCGCGTGTCCCAGGTCGAAAAAGTCGAGCAACGGGAAGCTCGCTACGCCCTCTATGTGGAGGGAACCACCGGTCAAAACACCCTGTCATTCGGAGCCAACCAAAAACTCGAAGCCAGCGCCGTCATCACCGGCCAGCTCAGCAGCCCCGAGCGCAGCGCCGTCGTGCTCGACCTTTCCGAGGCCTACTCAGAGGCCAAAAGTTTCCAACGCGGGCTCATGCTGCTGCGCGGAGAAGACCCCTGCGTGCTGCTGCAAGATGACGTGGATGTCAAAAACACCAGCGCCCTGCAATGGGCCATGCACACCCGCGCCGAGGTCGCTGTGGAAGGACGCAAAGCCACCCTCACTCAGGGCGGCAAAACCCTCACCGCCTACATTCTCTCCCCCGAGTCCGCCGCCTTCACCGTCGAGGACGCGCCCGAGCAGACCACCCCCATGAAGTCGCTCAAAGGCATCCGCGTGCTCCGCATCATGCTGGCCAACGCCAAGGGTGAGCAGCGCCTCAGCGTCTCCTTCACCCTCAATGCCGAGCCCAAGGAGCTGCCCCTCGTTCCCCTGACAGAATGGGCACCCAGCCGTTGATCCAAAAAAAATCCGCCTCAGGCCTCCACCCCCTGGCGACGCCGCGCCAGCGCCGCCCTCACCATCAGCGTCTCCCCCACGTTTTCCCGCGTCAGCAGGCCGATCAACCGACCCGTTCGCAGATCCTGAACCGGCAGCGCGGGGCAGCGGCTCTGCTCCAGCGCCATCAGCGCCCGAGCCAGAGGCTCATCCGGGCCCACACCGGCCGGGCACCCCTCCGCCACCTCCCCCACGCGGATCCCCGCCCCGTGCTCCGTCAGCGCCTCGATCAATCGTGTTCGCGTCAGCAGACCCAGCATCGCCCCCGCCGCATCCACCACGGGAAAGTCCTGCTGAGTCCCCGCCAGCAGATAGTCCACCGCCTGCCGCAGCGGAGAGTCTGACCGCAGACCGTGAAATTCCGTCTGCATCGCATCCCGCACTCGCATGCCATCGGTCACCTCCTGCTCACCCACCACCGCCGCCTCACGACCCGCCGCCACAAAAATAAACACCGCGATGATCAGCAGAAAGGGATTGAGCCGCCACTGTCCAAACAGCATCAGCAACACCACCCCGGCAGCGAGAAACTGGCCCACCGAAGCCGCCACCCGCGTCGCCCGACCGTAGTCCATCACCATCGCCAGCAAAGCCCGCAGCACCCTTCCACCATCCATGGGAAACGCCGGCACCATGTTGAAAGCCACCATCAGCAGGTTCCACACCATCAGTTGGCTCCAGAAGCCACCCTTCATCATGAAAACGTGATCCGGATTCATCACCACCGGCACCCCCATCACCAGAGCCAACACAGCGGCGATCGCCACATTCACCGCCGGACCCGCCAGCGCCACCACCAGCTCATGCGCGGGCTTTTTCGGCATGCGCTCCAGCCGCGCCACTCCTCCGATGGGATAAAGCGTCACGTCCGGCGTCTGAATGCCGTAACCTCGCGCCGCAAAAACGTGCCCAAATTCATGCAGCAACACGCAGAGAAACATCGCTGCAATCAGCAGCACGGCCTGCATCGCCCCCGCTAATCCCAGACCCGCCCCAAGTCCCTGCATGGCCACCAGCGCCAGCAGCAAAAAAAACGTCATGTGGATGCGAACTTCCGTCCCAGCCACCGTCGCGATCCGAATCGACCATTTCATACGAGATGAATAACGCCCCAGCCCCGCTGCGCTGGTGCATGAAATGTCAAAACCGCACCCAACTCAGAGACCCGACTGCCCCTCCGCGGCCGACACCGGCACCGGCTTCACCTCGGCAGGTCGCCACACCACAGTCTGGCCCCGCCGCTGCGCCGCCAACCAGTTCAGCGCCGCCGAATGCACGATCTCATGGCCACCCTCAAAAATCGTCACGCGACAGTTGCCTGAGATCCGGCGGAAACGCGGTGCCTTATCACTCGGATAAGTAGGATCATCCAGCTCTCCCACGATCTCCGGCGGCACCTGACGGCTGTAAAAAGCCTCGATCCCCGCCTCCTCCAGCCGATGTTCCGGCTCCGCCACCCCATCAAAGGCCCGCAGGCTATGAGAAAACGGAACGCTGCCCGCGCGCCCATCGTGCAAACCCGCCGCCAGATCCAGCGGCAGTCCCCGGGCCGCTGCCAGAAAGGTCAACGGTGAACGATGCGCCGCGTCTTTTTGGCGGACCGCATTCCCCTCGGGCGCCCCACCCAGCGCTGCCTCGATATCCTTCGCGTACTTGCCAAACTGGGAATTTTCCGTGCACTGACGATGCCAAGCCGCAATGTCCGAAATGCCGCACCAGGCGGAGACCGCCGTCCACATCTCAGGATGCCGACCCGCCATCAGCATGGCCATGTGGCCACCACCACTGACGCCGATGAGATAGACCCGCTGTTCATCCACCGCGCAGTTTTCCCGAGCCCACTGCACTGCCCGCACGATGTCCTCCACCGCAGTGTCGGACCCCATCGCATTCGGCTTCCGGTTCGGCCCCTGAAAATGCGGCTGCAAAAAGTGCCACCCCTCCCGCTGGCACCAACGCCAATAGGGCAGACTGCTGCCCGTCTGATCGTACCCGCCCGACCAGGTGTGCAAAGCCACCAGCAGCGGACGCGGCTCCGGCGATTTCGCTTTCCAAAACAACGCAGGCTGAGCCGTCTCAGCGTCCGATGCAGCAGGGATCTCCACCTTCTGCACCACCTCCGGCCAGCTCTCTGCCGCAGCGCCGATCATGCTGAAAAGACCGATCAAACCGAGACCTACTGGAAATCGCATGGTCGGCAGCGGGCGCGAGCGTTCATCAATCCAGCGTCTTCGCCGGTCCACGGATGATCGGCGTATCGCCCCGTGGCCGCGCGGCAGCTTCCTCGGCGAAGCGCTGCGTGGTGTAGCCGTTGATGTTCATGGTGATATCCAGCTTACTCAGCGTCTCCCAAGTAGCGGCCACCCGATTGTCATCGGCAATCAGACGCGCCTCCAGATAGGTAGCGAAGGCATCTGGCATGACCTGAAACAGCGCCACCCCATTGGGATCTGCCGCGATCTTGCGCAGCGTGCGTTGATAATTGGACTCGGGCAGCTCCATCTGCGCCATGTTTTCCCCGCCGCCCGCTGTGGGGGTGAGCTGCAATTTCACCAGGGTATTGCCCGGCTGCACCACAGGTTCGAAGGTGAAGGCCTTGGTGAAAGCTTGATTGGATGCAGCGCGCGCCAGCAGGTCTTTGATCTTGAAAGCATCATAGATCACCCGGCTTTTCGAGCGACCCTTGACGCCTTCAATGCCCGCCAGATCCTCAAAGTACTTCATCAAATCTCGCGGCTTGTTTTCTACGATCTCCTCCTTGTTGCGAAAGGTGAGCGAGTAGCCACGCGGCGTGGTACTGACCTTGATGGTCGGTTTGGTGGGGTCCTTCGACGGGTCCATCGACGCCCATTTAGTGCCATCTCCTTTGGTGAGAGCCGCCATCGCCTCACTGATTCGGGTCAGGCTGTGACCCAAATACGCCGTGAGGTCTCCCAGCGTCGCCAAGGTCCGGGTGTCGGCGGGAAAACCCGCTGCCGTCAGTGCCTTCCAGGCCTTGGCCACATCATCCATCTGAAAGGTACCCGCCAGCGGCCCAATGTCTGGCCAAGCCTTGCGGGCGTTGTCGGCTGATCCGAGCACCTTGGTCAGCATCGGCACAAATGGGGTGGGATCCGGTTGTTTTCCGTACTCCAGCTGGGTGGTGACCTTGGACAACCCGTCCATCAAAGGGGCCAGAAATTCCTGCTGATCCAAAATCAAAACCCCTTCTTTCGCCACCATGAAGCGGGTCTCGTTGGGCTCCTTCGGATAGGGCCGCGGATTTGGCAGGCGCACCACCGTGGCATCTTCTGGTTTGTATTCCGGCGTCTCATCCAGCAGCGCCTTCAAGCGCTCCACTTCGGCCAGCAGCTTGTCCACCTCCACCTTCTCGGTATCGCGCTCCGAGCGGGCGGTCTCGAGCTTTTTCCGGAACTCGTCCAGGTCCATCATCGTGGCCATGTTGACGTCGGAGACATCCACACTGCGCAGTTGCTCGGCCACTTTTTTCTTCTCCTCTTCCGCCTTGGCCATCTCCTCCTCCACCTGCTCGGGGGTCTTGGGGGGTGGCGGTATCTGAGCCAGTTCCTCTTTGATCTGCTGATGCTCCTCCTCGGTCACCGGCGGCAATTCGGAGAGGATCTTGCGCACGGAATCGGCCAGATTGAGGGCCATCATCACAAAGACGATCATCAACACGCCGACCACGTTGGTCACGGCGTCCATCAAAGAGTCAAAGTTCGGTTCGCTGTCGTCGCGAGATTTCTTGGCCATGATTGTTCAGGTAAATGAAGTGAGCGGGAGAGAGACTACTTCGGTGGCGCACCCCCTGGCGGCGGTGTCTGACCCGGTGGCGGTGCACCCCCAGGAGGTGGCGTTCCGCCCGGTGGGGGGATGGGGTTTCCATCGGGACCGATCTCCGGTGGTGGCGGAGGTTCGGGCAACTTGCCGCGATACTTGTCAAACATGCTCAGCTGCAGCTCGCCACGGCCTGGAATGGGCAGCTTGCCCACGCGGATGCCGTAGGAGCCCTGGGCCCATCCTGCCCCTTTCGCAAAGGCACTGTAGCCATCGTCCCGTACCAAGAAGAGCAGCAGAGAATTGGGATCCTTTTTCAGCTCCTCCAGCATCCAGTTGAACTTGTGGTCTGCCACCACGACTTCATCTTTGGCTGCAAAACGATACTCCTCGCCCCAGGCATCCAGCACCTTGAGCTGCCCACCGAGGGCTTCGACAAAATAGACCTTAGTGCTCTCAGGCATGCCGGAGCCGGAAGGCTGCACCATCACCGGCGGTGGTTTTTTGTCTTTGGGCACCTTGCGCTTCTCCAGCTCAGCCATCAGGGCGGCGATCTCTTGCTTGGTCTCCTTCTGAGCTTTCTTCAAGCCATCGATTTCCAGCAAGACATCGTCCAGCTCCTTTTGCAGCTGCTGGCTGATCTCCTTGTTCTGCTCTTGAACGTCCTTGGAGGAATCGAGCAGCTTCCGCAGCTTGGCGTAGCGCGCCTGGGTCTCTTCCAGATCCTTTTGCAGCTGCTCCAGCTCCTTGAGCTTATCCTTCACCAGATCATCCACCTTTTGCCGCTCCTGGATCTCCTTTTTGATGTCCAGATAGTCCTGCGCACGCTGGATTTCCTCCATCGTGCGGCCTTCCGCCTTGCCCATCTGGGCGACGACGAGCACCACGATCAGCATCACCAGCGCGCCGATGAGGCACGCGAGGATGCTCAGGAAGGGGAACAGAGAGACCTCGTCACCCGTGGATGCCCGTCGTTTGGCCATGATTCAGGTAGATTTGGAAAAGTGAAGCCGAGAGCGTGTTCAACCGCGGCTGAACCAGCCTTTCTTTTTGACCTGATGAATGACCACCTGCTTCTCTCCCAGCTCTTTGAGCAGGTTGTTGAGAGATTGGATGCCAGTAGAGAGCGCCCGCGTGTAATCGGTGGTGACTTTGACGGAGTCCTTCACCGCAGCGGTCAAATCTTCCCGCAGGCGATGCATGCCGTCGGTGAATTCTTTGTGCACCAGCTCCTGGTGGGAATCGACCCGCCGATCCAGGTTCATCGCGTAGTCGTTCATCTTCTTGGAGAGGACGTTGAGATCCTTCAAGAACTCGGACTGCGAGCTGGCGACGGCTTTCACCAGGGTGTCCATGAGGCCACCGGTGTCACCACCTGCGATGCCGCCCCCGTCATTGAGGCGAGGCATCAGCACCTCGTTGCAGAAGGCGTCGATGTTGTTGAGGTTGTCATCCTCCGCCTTCATCAGCGCGTTCATGGGGAAGTTCAGCAGCAGCGCCAGCACCAGACCGAGCAGCGTGGTGTCAAACGCCGTTCCCAGGCCGGAGGTCACGTTGCCGATGGATCCGAGCACCTTGGAGATGTCCTCCACATCGAGCTGGATGGAGCCGATGGCCTGAGACAGACCCAACACCGTTCCGATAAAGCCCAGAATCGGGATGGCCCAGAGGAACACCTTCAGCAGTGAGTAACTGCCGCCGATCCGGTTGCTATCGATGTCGGACTGCGCGCTCATCATCGTCGCCACCTCGCCATTGTTTTGGCGGGCTTCGAAAAGCTCCAGGCCTTTGCGAATGCGGTTGACCATTAGGCTATCCCGCAGACGACCCGGCAGGGCGTAGAGATTGTCGATGAAATGCGGCACGTTTTGCGCATTCACCTCATTGCCGATCTCCACCGGCAACACATCGAGATAGAGGGCGGTCTTCTGATGCCGCAGCTTTTGCCCCTTCAAATAAAGGATGCCGATGGCCCAGAAGAAAAAGAAGGTCTCCATGTAGTTCACCCAGCCGCGATTGGCGAACAGGCCGCGCAGGTAGCTGTCAGGCGAGAGCGCAAAAACGATGCCATACCAGGCGGCGGTGGCCACCGCTCCGATCGACAGCGCCAGCCAGATGTTCGGGTTGGCGGGATCCGTCTCCTCCCAGCCGCCCCGCTGCGCGCGGGACTTGTCGTAGCTGAGATCTTCCTGCCCGTGATCCGCAGGCGGGGAGTCCGGTGCCGACGTGCTCGGTTCACCGTCGGGAGGCGGCGGAGCCCCCTCCGTGGCAGGTGGTGGCAAGCCCACATCAGCGGGAATTTGCAGCTTGGTGTTGCAGCCGGGGCAACGGACGACTTTGCCTGCCATCTCAGGCTCGGCCTTCAGCTGCATGTCGCAGGACGGACACTTAAACTTCACGGTGGAAAAGGGTGGGGGTTGGACTCGGATTCATCCCATCCCAAATCAGGACGGGCTGGCATTTAAACGCGAGGTTCGCCCCACAAACAACCCTTTTTCCTGGGGGATAGTGCGGATTTTTCCCCTATGCGTCCCCGACTCCCGCAACCTCGCCCTCATCAGTCTGCCTCGGGACGCGGATCCCGCGACAGCAAATCCCGCATCGCCAACCGCGGATCCTTGCCCGCGTAGAGCACCGCGTAAATCTCGTCGAGCAACGGCATGCGCACGCCACAAGCCTGCGCCGTCGAGTGCAGACTGCGCGTATTCGGCACGCCCTCTGCCACCATCGTCATCGCCGCCAAAATGTCCTCCAACCTCTGCCCGCGGCCCAAAGCCAACCCCACCCGATGATTCCGGCTGTGCTCGGAGTAGCAGGTGGCCACCAGATCTCCCACACCACTCAACCCATAAAACGTCTCCATTTTCCCGCCCATCGCCGTGCCCAACCGCACCATCTCCGCCAGAGCCCGTGTCACGAGCGCCGAGATCGCATTGTCTCCCAGATCCAGCCCTTTCGCGATGCCCGCCGCGATCGCGTAGGGATTCTTGAGTGCGCCTCCCCACTCCGCTCCGGCCACATCCGCCGTCGTGTAGCATCGCATCCAGGGCAGTGTGAAGGCAGACTGCAACGCCGCCACCATCGGCCCATCTTCGCAGGCCACCACCGTCGCCGTCGCCAATTCCCGCGCCACTTCTTCGGCATGGTTGGGACCCGTCAGCACAGCTGGCACCACCTTGGGCAAAGCCGCCGCTACCAGCTGGCTCATGCGTCTCCCGCTGCCCGCCTCGATGCCCTTGGTGCAAGACACCGCCACCCGCACCTGCTCCACCCACGGCAATTGCGCCGCCCGCTCCACCACCGCCGCCAGATGAAGCGAAGGCGTCACCACCACCAGCAGCGGCGCGGGCTGCAGCTGGCCCCAATCCGCCGTCGCCGTCACCGTCTCAGGCAGCCGCACCATCGGCGCATAACGCGCGTTGCAGCGCTCCGCCTGGATCTGCGCCATCAATTCTGCATCCCGCCCCCAGAGCTGCACCCGCAGCCCCCGTTGCCCCAGCACTGACGCCAACGCCGTCCCCCAGCTGCCCGCACCCAGCACCAGGGCCGAATCAAACTCACACGCTGCCATCATCCCTTTGCCTTCCCTCCGCCTGCTTTCGATTCCGTCCCGGCGATCAAGCGCGAGATATTGCTCCGGTGCCGCACGATGACCAGCACCGCCAAGATCACCCCAAAACTCAACTGCACCACGTCCCAGCGCCCATTTTGCACCATCCGCACCACCATCGTCACCACCACGCCGACTCCCGCCATCATCGACGCCAGAGAAACGTAACGGGTCAGGAAAAAGAAAACCAACCAAGCCACCAAGCCACCCAGCATCGCCCACGGCGCAATCCCCAGCAGCACTCCCGCCGCCGTCGCCACCCCCTTGCCACCTCGGAAATTCAGCCAGGGCGTAAACATGTGCCCCAAGATCGCCATCATTCCCGTCAAAACCCGCCCCGCCGACAGCATCTCCCCCTCCACGCCCGACGCCTGCATCCACGCCGCCACCCCGAGGCAGGGCAGCAGGCCCTTGCAAAGATCCAGAATAAAAACCGGCACCCCAATCCCCTTTCCCAGCACCCGAATCACATTCGTCGCCCCGATGTTGCCACTGCCGTGCTGCCGAATATCGATTCCCCGCAGTCGCCCCGCCCAATACCCAAAGGGCAGAGAGCCACTGGCAAATCCGATCAATGCTCCCAGACAGAGCTGCGCCTCCAAAGTCATACCCTCATTATAAGCTCAGCCCCCCACGACCGCGCAACGTCGAAAGCAATCTCGAAACAACCTCTCGCGATCCCCAGCTCGAAACGTATAGCATGGGTCGGCTCCTCGCGCCCACCCACCGCCCACCATGCCCCTCTTGCCCGCCGCCGCCATCCTCGCCGGTCTTCTGCTCCTGCTCTGGAGTGCGGATCGATTTGTCACCGGAGCCGCCGGCACCGCACGGCATTTCGGCCTCCCACCCCTCGTCATCGGTATGGTGGTGGTCGGCTTTGGCACCTCAGCGCCCGAGCTTCTCGTCTCCGTGCAGGCCGCGCTCCAGGGGAATCCTGGCATCGCTCTCGGCAATGCCTACGGCTCCAACATCAGCAACATCGCCCTCATCCTCGGCCTCACCGCCGTCATTCGACCCGTCGCCGTTCAGTCCGCCATCCTGCGCAAGGAACTCCCCCTCCTCCTCGCCGCCACCGCCCTCGCAGCCTTCCAGCTCACCGACAACCGCCTGTCTCGAGCCGACGCCATCGTCCTCCTGCTCACTTTTGCCGCCCTCATGCTGTGGTCCATCCGCAGCGCCAAACGTTCCCACGGTGATCCCCTCGCCATCGAGGTCACCCAGGAACTCAAACGCGAGGCCGTCTCCCTCCCCGCCTCCCTTTTCCAGCTCTTCAGCGGCCTCATCGTCCTCATCCTCAGCGCTCGCATCCTCGTCTGGGGCGCTGTGGAAATTGCCCACACCTTTGGCGTCAGCGATCTCATCATCGGTCTCACCATCGTCGCCATCGGCACCTCCCTCCCCGAACTCGCCTCCTCCATCGCCGCCGTCCGACGTGGGGAAGACGACATCGCCGTCGGCAACGTCATCGGCTCCAATCTCTTCAACACCCTCGCCGTCGTCGGTCTCGCCGGGGCGATTCACCCCCTCGATGTCAGTCCCCTGGTCCTACAGCGGGACCTCGCAGTCACCGGCCTCCTCACCCTCGCCCTTCTCGTTTTCGGTTCAAGCTGGCGCGGCAGACCCGGTCGCATCAATCGCTGGGAAGGCAGTTTCCTCCTCCTGATCTACCTCGCCTACAACCTCAGCCTCTTGGCGTCGTTAAAACTTCCCTGATCCGGCAGCCACCTCCACCGCCCATCACGGTTGCGTTTTCGCCTTGCCTGGAGGCGGTCCAGCCTCCTTCTCCCCCGGCTCTTGCAGGCGCTTCAACGCCTTTTTGACCCGCTCTCCCAAAGCGGAATCATCGGGATTCAAAGCCTGGGCCCTCTGCAAAGTCGCTGCAGCTTCCTGCCGCCGCCCCATCGCCTCAAGCACCAGTCCGATGTGCTCCACGATCTCTGAATCCTCCGCCTCAGGTGCCTGCAACAACGCCTCGGCCCGGCGCAACTCTTTGAGCGCCTCTTCAAATCGGCCCACCTTGAAATAGTACCACCCCAAGCTGTCCACAAAAGCCGAGACATCCGGCTGCAAGCGGTTCGCATTCTCGATCAACTCCCCTGCTTTCTCCAAATTCCGATTCTGCTCCAGCCACATGAAGCCCAGATAATTCATCGTGTTGGCCGCATCCTCCACATTCTCCTCCGGCGTGAGCGTGATCGATTTCTCCAGCTGCCGCGCCGCTTCGTCATGCCGTCCCGCCGCCTCCAGAGTGACACCGTACCGGTAATAAAACAGATGCCCAAAGCTCTGCATCCCCGCAGACTGCTGCAGCGCGTCCGCCTTGGCAAAACTCTCGATCGCTCGATCGAGCTGCCCCTTTTCCCGATAGGCAAAGGCTTCCTGCACCCAAAAGCCCGGCATGTCCGGGTAAAGCCGCGTAGCCCGTGCCAGCAGCGTCAAAGCCCGATCGGTCTGCCCCAATCCGAGGCGAAAATTCACCAGCTTCTGGTAGTCCTCCACCGAGCCACCTCCCATTTGAATGGCTGACTCCAAACAATCGGCAGCTTCATCGTAAACACGCCGCGTCTCCAGTTCCGCCGCCAAAAGCCGCATCTGATCCACATCAGCGGGCACCTCCTTCACCAGCTCCCGGAGGGTCTCCAACGCGGCATCGGGCTCGCCCAGCGCCTGATGCAGCCGAAACAGCATCTTCCGCGCCGTCACATTCCCCGTCGTCTGCACCATGTGCTGGCAGACTTCACGGGCCGCCTCCAGTTGATTGTTGAGCAGATAAAACTGCGCCACCTCCAGCTCGGTAGCACTGTCTTCCTGCTGTCTCGCCAGCGTCAGCGCCTTGCTCAGAAAGGCGTTGACCTGCTGCTGATGAACCTCCCGGGCGGAGGGGTCTGCCAATGGCCAAACCTCCTGAGCCGCTCCCGCCAGATTCATCCAGTAGCGCGGCTCCCGCACCGGCTGCCGCAGCCCCTGCTCCAAAATTTGCTCCGCTTGCGTCCGCTGCCCCCGCGCCAGCGCTCTCAGAGACGCCGCCACCCGCACCTCCGCCGCTTGGGGAAATTTCTCCAAGGCATCCTCCATCA
>JAGRPD010000399.1 GCA_020439875.1 Verrucomicrobiales bacterium | reverse complement strand
AATTCGGGGGGCAATTGCCGGGGATCGGTGGGGTAGAACTTCTGGAGGTCGGGTTTTTCTCCCGGGGGAGTCTCCTGATCGGGCGCGCTGGTGATCAGCCAGAGGACGGTCTCATCGGTGTCGTTGAAGACCTGCCGCATTTGATGGGGCCAGACGTGGATGCCTTCGTGCTTCTGAAGCGTGTAGGTTTGGCCATCAATGCGAATTCGCCCGGTGCCTTCGAGCACAAAAAAGAACTCCTCCGAGGTGATGTGGCGGTGGAGGGTATTGGCGCTTTTGGGGGGCAATCTCCAAAGTCGAGCCCCCAACATCTCACTCCCTGTTCGTTCCAAGAGATCCGCATTGGGAATCTGCATCAGATGGGAGGGTCTCCAATAGAGAGACTTGGAGTCGATGAGGGTCTCTTTTTGGGGTTTCACTTTTCGGTTTTTGTGGGGCTTTTTTGAAGCGCAGGTTTGTTTGCGTTGCGATTCCATTCAGTCTCTCAACGGAGCATAAGGATAGTCGTCAAATCGAAGCATGAGTGGAAGGTTTTGATGGGGAGTTTGCTGAGCGCGACCACAGGTCAGCTTCGACGGGGCCTCTTAAGCGATGGAGGGCGGACATTTCAACATCAATCAGGTATTCTTGGCGGTGCACTGGGGTGGATGGTGGGTTGCAAGCTCGATGCAGAGGTGCTTCAGATGGTCATGGTTATGCCTCCCAATGCTGATGAGGAATCGAAGGCTCGGCACATTCACGATCGCGCGGCGGGGGCTGCGGCGGCGGATCGTTTTGATGCGATGCCGGAGTGGAAGAAGAAGCTCTACGTGATCATTTTTGAGAGCGACACGCCGGCGGGCAAGGCCTTCGATGTGGCGTTGCTGGTGGCGATTTTTCTCAGTGTGGTGGTGGTGATGCTCGAAAGCGTGCCGGTGGTGCGAGCGCGTTTTCACGATCAATTGATCGCGGCGGAGTGGGTGCTCACGGTGCTTTTCACCCTTGAGTATGTGGCGCGTTTGCTGTGTGCGCCGAGTCCGCTGCGTTACGCGCGGAGCTTTTTTGGTTTGATCGATCTGCTTTCCATCATCCCCACCTATCTGAGTCTGTTCGTGCTGGATGCGCACTATTTGATCATCGTCCGCGCGCTTCGGTTGCTGCGGGTGTTTCGGATTTTTAAATTGGCGCACTTCCTGCGGGAAGGTGACGTGCTGGTCGCAGCGTTGCGGGCGAGCCGAGCCAAGATCACGGTGTTTCTGGCTGCGGTGATGACCACCGTGGTGGTGATGGGGACTCTGATGTACTTGATCGAGGGGGAGGAACACGGTTTCAACTCGATCCCGGAGAGTGTGTACTGGGCCATCGTGACGCTGACGACGGTGGGTTACGGCGACATTGCGCCGGAGACCGTGATGGGACGGATGGTGGCGTCGGTGATCATGATCATGGGCTACGGCATCATTGCGGTGCCCACGGGGATTTTTTCCATCGAGCTGAGTCAGGCGGCGAGCCGAGCGCACTCAAAGACCTGCCCGCAATGCAACTTTTCAGAGTCGGATGCAGAGGCGAGCTATTGTCGCCGCTGCGGGTGCCGCTTGCATTGAGGGGAACGTTGCCATGCCCCCACCGACACGCTGAAGCGTGAACAACCTACGTTTGCGGCGACGCCGCCGGACGGCACGTTGTGGCTGGCACAACGTGCGGTCTGAGATGGGAGCGGGCTCCTTTACGCGAAGAGATCGAGCACGGGTTGTCCGCGATCGGCGATGGTGAAAGGTCGCTTGCTGGGGCTGTAGATGATCTGATTCAACGGCAGACCCAAGGCGTAGGCGATGGAGGCGTTGAGATCCTGAATCTTGAGCTTGTTTTCGACCACTTCGCGGCCTTCGGGGTCGGTCTGACCGTAGGCATATCCGCCGCGCACACCACCACCGAAGAGGGCGGCAGAGAAGGCTTTGGGGTAGTGATCGCGCCCGACGTTTTGGTTGATGTCGGGCGTGCGTCCAAACTCGGTGGTGACGACGACGAGCGTTTCTTCGAGCAGGCCGTGGGCGTCGAGATCGGCGACGAGGGCACCGAGGGCACGGTCGAGCACGTTGCAGTTCTCGGGCACGCGGACGAAGTTGGCTTGGTGGGTGTCCCAGCCGCCGAGAGAGACTTCGACGAAACGGACGCCACGCTCGACGAGACGACGGGCGAGGAGGCAGCCCTGGCCGAAGGCTTCCAGGCCGTAGGCTTCGCGGGTTTCACCTTTTTCTTCGGTGAGGTCAAAGGCTTTGAGGTCTTCCGACTTCATCATGGCGATGGCGTCGTCGTACATCTCGGCGTAGGCCTTGACGTTGCGGTGGGGGAAGGTGGAGCGGAAGTTTTGATCCAGCTCGGCGGCGAGGTCGAGGCGGCCTTTGAAGCGCTCTTCGGTGAGGCCTTTTTGGATTTTGACGTTTTTGAGTCCGTTCTCGGGATTGTTCACGTAGAGCGGGCTGTGCACGGCGGGAAAGAAGCCCGCACCGGGGTGGCGGCTGTCATTGCCGACGAAGACAAAATTCGGCAAGGTGGAGTTGCCACCGCCCTGGAAGACATCGAGCCAAGCTCCCATGGAGGGGTGGCGGATGGTGCCACGCAGCTCGTAGCTGGTGTGCATCATGTAATTGCCCTGCTCATGCGCGCCCTGGGTGGAGGACATGGAGCGAATGACGGTGCCGTGGTGCATTTGCTTGGCGGTCATCGGCATGAATTCGGAGAGACGCACGCCATCGGCCGAGGTTTGAATGGGCTTCACGGGACCGGCGGTTTCGACGCCTTCTTTCGGATCCCAGGTATCCAGATGGCTCTGGCCACCGCTCATGTAGAGGTAAATGACATTGCGTGCCGTGGGTACCTGCTTCAGGGGGGAGGCGTCTTCAAAGGCGGCAAAGGTGCGGTTGGTGAGGGTCTGCCCCAGCAGGCCGACGCCCAGCAAGGAGGAGGCAGTGCGGGCGGCGAAGTCCCGACGGGTGATCTCACCGGAGCGGAGGAGTTGGGAGGCGAGTTCTTTTTTCATGAGGATGCAGGTGGGGCGGCGAGGTTACTGGATGAAGATGAACTGCTGGGTGTTGAGCAGGGCAAAGATGAGGTCTTCGGTGGAGTCGAGTCCGCGAGACTGTGCGGTCAGCCAAGTCTGGCGCTCCACATCGGTGGGCGGACGGGAGAGGATGGCGAGGTAGGCGGCCTCCAGCTGATCATCAGGATACTGAGCCTTGCGCAGGGTGAGCATGAGCTGGCTGTAGGGGCTGAGGATCTGCGGCAGAAGCTGGCCGTTCATCATGGCGAGGGCCTGTGGGACGGAGGCTTCGTTGTTGGCGTTTTCGATGGTCTCTCGATCGCTCTGCCCAAACTCCCGCAGGTAGTGACCCCGGGGGGCGGGGCTGTCGATTTCAGCGGCGCGGAGGAAATTGCGCATCTGATCTTTGCGGGCGCGGCTGTAGGTCTTGAATTCTTTGTCAGTGACGCCGAAAAAGGCGGCCTCCTCGCGGAAGGCGGCTTCTTCCTCTTCGGCGGCGGCTTTTTTGGCCTCGGGCGAGATGGCGCGGCGGTCGTAACCGGGAATGGCGATTTCTTTGGTCTTGCTGCCTGCGTCGGCCATCATCATGGAGCTGTCAGCGGTCATGCTGGGCTCTCCAGACGAGGATGCGCTGGTGGCTTTGCTGGGATTGCCGTCGGTAGGAGCGGGTTTGCCGGTGACTTTTTCGTAGAGCTTGCGGATGCCGGGGAGGAGCACGGCCTGTTGCGTCATCTGCCGACCAGCGCGCTGCACGACGTTGATTTTTCCACGCAGGTCTTTGATCTCTTCGCGGGAGGCGTCGAGTTCGGCTTGCAGGGCCTTTTTACCATCGGCGTCGGCGAGTCGATATTTTTGCTCGATGTCTTTGTTGGTGGTGCGGGCGGTGAGATAGACTTTTTGCAGGGCCTCGGTCTGCTCGCGATTGGCGTCATAGACGCGAGCGGCGGTGCGCACGCCGTTGAGGTATTCCTCGGCGCTGAGGGAATCGACAGCATCAGCGGTTTTTTTGGCGGCGAGGATGACGGAGGCGGCCCGCTCACGCTCAGCCTGATTGGGCATGTCGGGGTTGGGATTGATGAGGGTGACAAAGGAGTCCCACATTTGCTCGGCTCCCATGCGGCGTAGGAGAGGGCCGGTGAAGTGATACTGGGTGCCGGGGCTGATCTCATCCCGGGTGGCTTGGGCCTGATAGGTGCGGGTGTTGAAGAGGATCTGCTGGAAGGCGCGCATGTCGTAGCCGACGCGCTTCATGAGGTCTTCGAGATGAGTCTGCAGCTCGGGGATCATGGGGACGGTGCCTTCCATGAGTTCATCTAGGGGCTCAATGAGGGCGAGGCCGAAAGCCCGCTTCCAGAGGCGGTTGACGATGACGCTGGTGAAGCGGGGATTATTGGCGTCGGTCATCCAGCGGGCGTAAGCTTGCAGCGGAGTTTCGGTGGGGTTGACCTCCACGGCGTGGCCCATCATGGCGGCGGGAGCGACGCTGCTCTTCGGCGCGGCGTCGTCATATTGGTAGTCGTGAGGCAGGCGCAGATCGCGATCTCGCACGGTGACGCTGGTGTAGCGCATGGTGTTGCGGATGTCGGTGAAGACGTTGTTGTAGTTGCGCTGCTCCTGGCGCATCTCGCTGCGCGCGGCGTTGTAGGCGTCTTGGTTCTTTTTGCGCTCCTTGTCGTAGGCTGCGGCGAGGGCTTTGTAATCGGCATCCGACATGCCTTTCTCTTTGCGGGGGCGTTTGGGTTCGGGGAAAGAGGCCCGCAGAGCCAGCTCCTCCTCACGCATCAGATTGCGCGCTTCTGCGGAGGTGCCGTCGCTGTAATCGCCAGCCACCACGCCGTAAGTGAAGGCGGCCATTTGGTAAAACTGCATCTGGGTCCACTTGTCGAAGGGGTGGTTGTG
>JAGRPD010000398.1 GCA_020439875.1 Verrucomicrobiales bacterium | reverse complement strand
GCGCGGACGGGATCTCCCGCCGCATCAAAGTAGAGGGTGGCTTCTCGACTGAGCTGCTGGAGGACGGTGGGCAGGCTCTGGGCGGTGGCGCGATCCAGCTCCGACTGATAAACGGAGGTGACGTGGTGGAGGATGCGGACCTCGGCGGAGCGGGCGCGGGCGCTCTGCATGGAGGCGAGGCCATTGGGCAGGGAGCCGACGAGGATGAGCACTGCGAAGGCGAAGATGGCCATGGAAAAGAGCACCTCCGCGAGGGTGAAGCCGGCGGCGCTGGCCTGGGCGCGCGATGCGGCGGCAACGGCTGGAGGCAGCCGATGCGGCGAGGGCAGCGTGTGGCGCGTGCGCAGGATCATGGGGTGAAGGGCTCGTGACTGACGACTCGGTAGCGGTAAAACTCATCGAGTGCCAGTCCGTTTGAGTTGTTGGTTACGAGGTCGGGGATGTTTGGATCATTGGGGTCGAGGTACCGTTCGATCACGATGGAGCCGCGCCGTTCGGCACTGACGCGTTCTTTGGCTTCATCCCACTCGAAGGCGGTGATGGCGCGGGATTTGCGCAGCAGCTGGACGCGGTAGTGGACGCGGAAGACGTTGGAGCGGGTGCAGAGGCGGGGGTAGAGCTGCTCGTAGGGTGCCTCTCGCAGGTTGTCGCCAGTGAGTTCGAAGGCATCCAGTTTGAGGGGGTCGCTGGGATCACCATTCCACCATTCGTTGATGCCAGGGAGCAGGGCGGCGGAGGGATCGAGCGGTGGGGTGGGGAGGTTGCGATCATATTCGGTGACGCGGGCGGGCTGGCGTTTCGGTACGAGGTAGATGTCGCAAATCTCAGAGGGGTAACGGAAGACGTTGCCTTGATCGAAGATGCCGCGAAAGGCGCGCAGGGTTTCTTTGACATCCACTTCATAATAGTACTCGGCGGGCTGAGAGCCGAGGGATTTGTACTGGTCCCGGGCATTCCAGGGGATGGCGGGGATGCGCACGCCTTTCATGGCCGCGTAAAGGGCGGTGCTGCGATCGAGCCAGGTGTAGGGGAAAATTTGGAAGTTGAGGTTGATCTTGCCCTGGGTGGAAAAGGCGGGGCTCAGCAGGCGGGGCTCCACCACGGGGGTCCAGAAATACTCGAGCCACAGGTGATCGGGCGGATTGGCGAATCCCGGGTGATCGAGCTGGGTGGGGACGAAGCCGGAGGAGGAGGTGCGGGAGGCGGGGTTGGGGCAGAAGAGCAGGGTGCGCCAGGGCTCGGGGTCGAGCAATTTGTTGGAGCTGGCGTTGCTGGGGTGGCCCCAGGTCCAGGGGGTGAGGGCTCCGAACTGGATGGCAGTGTTGTTGGAGCGATACGGGGCAAAGCCGGTGCCCTTGGTGTCCATGACGGCATCACCGCCCCGGGAAAAAACGCCGCCGACCTGGACCATGCCGAGCCGCTCGGCCTGGCGGGTGAGGGGGTTCAAGGTGTCGGCGCGGGAGATGTAGGGACCGTCCTCCAAGGTGCCGGGACCCGTTTCCCAATCGCCAAAGCGCAGGTTGCTGGGGATCCAGGCGTTGGCGACGTCGGCGCGGGCGATGGCTCCGGCGGGGGTGCCGGGAATGGAGGGGCCGGTGGCATCGATGGGGGGCGGTGCGCCTGTTTCAAAGAGGGGCCGCTCCAGAGGGGTGGCGGTTTGGGCGGTGAATTCCCGCTTGGTCAAGTTGGGGGGATTCTCGGCGGGGGAGGAGTTGTCATGTCCCAGGTCATCATGATGGAATTGGTAGGGGCTGGATTCATTGCCGGAGCGCAGGCTGTGCACGGCGAAGGAGCTAGGATCCACGGCGGGACTGTAGTGGTGGGAGGAGACGTCTGGACGCATGAGGAGCGGGCGCGGATCGGGCTGGGTGAAGGCTCCGAGCGGGGCCATCAGCTCCATGGAGCGGACGGTATCTCCATTTTGAATGAGCCTCAGCATGGGGCTGCCAGGCTGGGAGAGGCCGGAGGTGTCGGCCAGCAGGGTGAAGCGCTGGGAGATGAGGGTGTCGTAGTCGGAAGAGAGGGCGAGGTCGAAGTCCTTCTCGTGCAGCCGCGGCACGGGCAGGGAGGCGATGGTGGAGGCAGGTAGGAGCAGGCGCTGGATCTCTTGACCCTGGATGGAGAGGATGATGCCGATGGGGCCGGTGGCGAAATTCATCTTGTGCGCCGTTGGGGTGCCGTCGGTGGCTGGGGGTGGCGGGGGGAGGACGGGCATGGGCTGGCTGGCCCAGGGAAATTCCTTCTCGGGCAGGGTGGTGCCGAAGACGGTGCGCGGGGTGCCGTCATGCATGAGGAAGGGGGCGGCGAGTCCGGTCCAGGCG
>JAGRPD010000397.1 GCA_020439875.1 Verrucomicrobiales bacterium | reverse complement strand
ACGCCCTGCAACATGCACATTGATCGCCTGGCTCAAGAGGCCGCCAAAGGGGCGGACGCCGCAGGTGGCAAGAGCGTCATTTTCAACACCATCACCATCAGCGATGGCATCTCGATGGGGACCGAGGGCATGAAGTACTCCTTGGTTTCCCGCGAGGTCATCGCCGACTCGATCGAGACCGTAGTCGGTTGCGAAGGCATGGATGGCTTTGTGGCCATCGGGGGGTGCGACAAAAACATGCCGGGCTGCATGATCGCCATCGCGCGGTTGAATCGCCCCGCCGCCTTTGTCTATGGCGGCACCATTCTCCCCGGCTGCGTGGGCGCGGAGAAAAAAGACGCCGACATCGTCACGGTGTTTGAGGCAGTGGGCAAGCACGCGAACTGCCAGATCAGCGACAAGGATCTGTCCGAGATCGAACAACACGCCATCCCGGGAGAAGGCTCCTGCGGCGGCATGTACACCGCCAACACGATGGCCAGCGCCATCGAGGCCATGGGCATGTCTTTGCCCAATAGCAGCGCCCAGGCGGCGGTGTCCGATGACAAATTGATCGACTGCTTCGATGCAGGAGCCGCCGTGCTCAGCATGATCAAGAAAGGCATCACACCGCGTGACATCATGACCAAAGAGGCGTTTGAAAATGCCATCACACTGGTGATTGCTCTCGGCGGCTCCACCAACGCCGTCCTGCACCTCATGGCCATGGCGCATGCAGCGGAGGTGAAGCTCACGCTGCGCGATTTTGAACGCATCGGTGCCCGCACCCCCGTGCTGGCGGATCTGCGCCCCAGCGGCAAGTATTTCATGAACGACCTCGTGAAGATCGGTGGCACCGTGCCGCTGATGCGCACCCTCGTCGAGGAGGGGCTGATGCATGGCGATTGCCTCACCATCACGGGCAAAACCATGCGGCAAAATTTGGCGGCATCCAAAATCCGCTACCCCAAGAGCCAGCAGATCGTTCGACCGATTTCAAACCCGATCAAAAAAGACAGCCATCTCGTCATCTTCAAAGGCAACCTTTGTCCCGAAGGAGCCGTCGGCAAGATCAGTGGCAAAGAGGGCCTCAAATTCTCTGGCAAGGCCATCGTGTTTGACTCTGAGGAAAAGGCATTGGACGCCATCCTCCATGACAAAGTCAAAAAAGGGCACGTCATCGTCATTCGCATGGAAGGACCCCGCGGCGGACCCGGCATGCGTGAGATGCTTTCACCCACCTCCGCCATCATGGGCAAAGGGCTTGGCAAGGATGTGGCGTTGATGACCGACGGTCGTTTTTCGGGCGGGAGCCACGGTTTTGTGGTCGGTCACGTGACGCCTGAGGCCTTTGTCGGTGGTCCCATTGCGGTGGTGAAAAATGGAGATCCCATCACCATCGATGCAGAGAAGCGCAGCATCACGCTGGGCATTCCCGCCAAGGAGCTGAAAGAGCGTCTGGCCAAGTGGAAGCAACCGAAACCGCGCTACCGCCGCGGCGTGCTCGCCAAATACGCCGCCCACGTCACCAGTGCCAGCGAAGGTGCGGTGACGGATAAAGGGCTGTGAGATTGATGGAGACGGGGATCGCTCAAGCGCGAGAACGCAGCCGCCGACGTGAGTCGGTGGTGGTGGGTGCGTTTGAGAGCTGAGCGACCACGAATGCCATTCCCCATCCACAATACGGGCGCGAGGTGCAGACACAAAAAAGCCTGCCCCTGAAGTGGGGCAGGCCGACTAGCAACAACGACAGAGTGACTGAAAATTAGCGGTAGAAGCGGCGACTGCGGCCCATGTAGAAGAAGCCCGCAACGAGGAGCATCAACGCTGCGGAAGGCTCCGGCACGGTGCAGGCATGCACTTCGACGTTGTCCAGGTGAAGCCCCATTTGGCTGTCATTGGCTCCAGATCCGACGATTTCGAAGGCCAAGATATCGCCTTGGTTCAATTCCATCCACGAGAAATCTCCTCCGGTGAAGCTCAACCCATCGCCGTTCAAGTCATTGCCATCGGGATTGTTGATGTCGAAGGAGAACGCGTTGGCGATTCCGGTGCCGACGTTGACGGTCTCAGACTGCCACACTTGGCTGCCATTGACGTAAATGTTGAGGTAAAGTTCCGTCGGACCGTGGATCGTGCCCAATTCATCGGCTTCGGAGTAAGCATCAAAGCAGAGACCACAAAACTGGGCGATCTCGCTGGAGGTGTACTCAAGTTTGAACCCGACCGAGGCCTCTCCGCCATCCGTCGGGAAGCCTGTGAAGCAGGCCCACTGTCCGCTGGGGGAGCCGGGAATCACGCCGGTGACGGAGCCAGGCCCAGTCATCTCGGTGACGTTGACCAGAGGGCTGACGTAGCTGGCGTCCACGCTGGGCACGTCGGGGCCGTTGGGCAGATTCTCAAAATCCCATGCCGCAAGAATGGCCTCAAATCCAGGAGGGCAGTCGCATTCGGGATACTGACTGACGGTGCCAGCATCGGGAGCTTGACCCCAGACGGTGGGTACGAGACCAGCGGCGGTGGCAAGGAGAGCCGACCTGAGCGAGCGAAGGAAGTTCATAAGCGTTGAAGGGATCTCAAGTTTGATGACTTTCACGGAGGTGAGAGTCGAATGTGATAGAATTGCCAGAAATTTCCAGAAAACGCAATCTAGTTTTTCACATTTTTTGCTTTAAATTATCAAAGTTGATTATTAGAATAAACGAAAGTTCCAGAAATTAGAATCGCGGCAAAAGGCTGGATCTGCTCAGTTTCAATGCGTTGGAGAGGTGGGTGGCGTTGATCGGGGTGACCGGGCGACAGGGTGACGAGGTGACAAGGTGACGGCGGAAAGTCGCGGCGATGGATGCCAGTTGGGTGCGGGAGGCTTCCAAAAGAGGCAGGTGAACCTCGCCGCCTTGCCCCGTTTTCCACTCCAGCTTGGGGGAATGAGTGGGACGAGGATCTTCAGATGAGGCGTGGTGGAACCAATTCTTGGTGGACGAACGCCAACCTCTTGAGGTATAAGGCCTCCCTTCAGTCATTCGTAATCATGAGTTTGCCCCCCCCTTCTTCGTCGGACGACAATGTGAAACCCATCCACCCGGACGAGGTGCAGCCCGTTGTGCCGGTTCCTTTAGCCGCACCGAGTGCTGCGGTTCCGGGTGCGGATTTAGGGTATCCGAGCATGCCGGGAGAAGATCATGATGAGCCGGTGGCAGTAGCTGCGGTGGCAGATGATGAGCCGGTGTTGTTTGCAGCGGAAGAGCCGACGGCAGGTGCTTATGCCGTCAGTGCGCTGGCCCACGAGGAGTTGCCTGAGGTCAAAGACAATCCTCACAATAAAGAAAAGTACGCCGCGCTGGGACTGGCGGTCATCGTGCACGTGGTGCTTGGGCTGCTGCTGACGTTGTTTGTCGTGGCCATTCCGACACCTCCCGCCTCAGAAATCACCGCCATCGCCGCGCCCTCGACGCAGGAGCAGGCTCCGACGACCAAAAAAATCGCCGAACCTCCGCCTCAGCAGCAGGTGACCCAAGCTACGGCGACGATGAAATTTACCACGGCGGCAGCGATGTCTTCCGTGCCGATGCCGGCGGTGGAGTTTGATCCGCAGGCCACGACGCTGGATTTGGGGACGACGATGGGAGACTTCAGCACGAACTTCGGTGGCGGTGGTGGTACCATCACGATGTTTGGCAAAAAGATCGAAGGCGTTCGGAAAATCGCGGTGGTGATGGATGTGAGCCGCTCCATGACCCGTTATCTGCCCACCGTGGTGGATGAGATGCGGAAGATCGGGCGGGACAGTCCGCTGGTTTTGTACTTCGGCTGCTGGCTGAATCCGCAAGACGATATGGAGCCTGTCTTTGATGTGGTGAAGGACGAGGAGCAATTCAAGAAGTTCTGGCAGTATTGGCAGGGGAATGAGGACATGAGTATGCTGACCAAAGAGTACCGAAACATGAAGTACGACAAAGGGAAGCCCATGAGGCTGGAGGATGTCTATGACAAGGTGGCGAAGCGAAAGGACACCTATTTCATCGATCGGTATGGTGATGAAAAGTGGATGAAGACCTCCGTGAAGTCCGCCCTGCTGGCCAAGGAGATCAAGGATGCGGATGTGATCTACTGGTTTGCGGATTTCCAGGATCGAATCGATCCGACAACAGCGGAAGAAGTGGTGCGGAAGTTCAAGAGCCGCCGCATCAAGCTCTACATCCACGCCCCGCACCCCAATGGTCCCTCGCTCAACAAGGTGAAGGAAACGATGGTGGATCGGCTCGGTGGTGAAGCCATCGTGCTGGATGTGAAATAGGGCCGAGGTTCGCTTATTTGGGGGAGGCGGCACCACCCTGTTTGAAAAAGTCCTCTCCTTTGATGGCCTTGCCGTCGGCTTGAACGATGGTGAAGTCTCCGCCGTTGGCTTTGGCCAGGTCCGACAGATCCTGAGCGGCGTCGGGCTCCATCATGGCGGTGGTGTTGATGATGGCGCGTTTGCCGCCGCTGCGATTCATGTCGTTGATCATCTCGATCTGCTGCTTGGGATTGCCCGTGGTGCCGTCGGTCATGAAAAAGACGATGTCAGGTTTGGGCCGGATGCTCAGGGCCATGAGCACGGGAGGTCCCCAGAGCGTGCCGAGGGTCATCTTGGCACCCTTCACGATCTCGCGGCTCTTTTTCATGTTCTCGGGCGTGGCTTTGAGGTACTTGAACTTGGGGATGGACTTCTTGTAGTCGGGATCCTTCATGTTGATCTTCCAGCGGTAGCCTTCCCACTGACCGTCGTTGTTGGTGTCCACCTCGTCATGCGGCCAGGCAAAGGCGGAAAAGAAGAGGACTTGGTATTCGGTGCCTTGAGGTAGCTTGCGGATGCTCTCGTCGAGTTCCTGTTTCATCAGGTCAAACTTGCTGATGCTGTTTTTGTTTTTGCCTTTGCCCTTGCTGTTCATCGAGGCCGAGGCGTCCACCGCGAAAATGACGCGTCGTCCTGAGCTGGTATTGCCCATGAAGGAGATCGCGCCGCCTCCACCCCCACCAAAGCTGGTGCTGAAGTCTCCCATGGTGGTGCCCAGATCCAACGTCGTGGCCTGCGGATCAAACTCCACCGCTGGCATCGGCACGGAGGACATGTTGGCGGCGGTGGTGAATTTCATCGTCGCCGTGGCCTGGGTCACCTGCTGCTGAGGCGGAGGCTCGGCGATTTTTTTGGTCGTGGGAGCCTGCTCTTGGGTCGCGGGTGCCGAGATCGCGGTGATCTCCGAGGCGGGAGGCGTGGGAATGGCGACGACGAAGATCGTCAGCAGCGCCGCGAGAGCTGCGTGCACCACGATGGCCATGCCCAAAGCGGCGTACTTTTCCTTGTTGTGCGGGTTGTCTTTGACGGTGGGGAGGGCTTCGGTGCTGCCACCGACCAGGGGAGGGTGCTCGCCGTCGTGAGCGGGAAAGGCTGCGTGGGCTTCTTCGTCGTCGGAGAGGGCGACGACGGCAATGGGTTCATCCGCATCGGGTTCGGCGATGGCGGAGGGATAACCGAGGTCGGGATCCGGAAGGGATCGGGGAGAGGAGAGGGGAACCGGTACGACGGGTTGCACGTCATCCTCAGACATGGGCCGGACGTTCTCGTCCTGAGGAAAAGGGGCATCACTCATGGCAGCAAAACGGGTTGGGATTCCTTTCTTAACGTCACCGCAGCGGTTCAACCTCCAACTAATTGGCGGTCACGGCAGATCATTTTTCCATCAAACGCTTTTGAATGCGTTGCACCAAAGGCTCTGTCTCGGAGTGAGGGAGATGGGCGAGCGGATCTCCCGGATCCTCATGCCCGGCCAACTGGCGGTAGGCGAGGGCGAGTAGGGTGCGATCCATCCCCCATTGGGGAGAGGTGGAGGAGGACCAAAATTTAGGGGATGTGGCGGTCTTTTCGAGAAGCTCCAAATCTCCGGTCACAATGCCCTCGAAGGCGCGAATGTAGGTGGAAGAGGTCTCATCGCAGGCGATGAAGTCGCGAGTTTCTGGATCGGAAAAATCGAATCGACGTGCCAAAACCAATCGCAGAGTGAGCCAGTACGATGAGCCGGTGAAGTAGGCCAGCGCCTCGGTGTGATCGTCATGCTGAGGGTCAGCCAGGGCTGGGAGCAGGGGCATCAAGCCGTGCAGGGTGCCGAAAAGACCGGTGTCGGAAGATTGCTTGTCCTTGGCGGGATAGCGCTGCATGGCGGCGTTCAACAAGCTCGCTGCTTGGGCGTCATCTCCCTTGGCCAGGAGGTGGTGGAGGTGCTTCATGATGTCGATGGCGCTGAACGAGCGTGCTTCGTTGGCGGCGGCTTCCATGCCGGGCTCGTCTTTTTCCCACCAGGCGATCACCCAACGGCTCGGAGCGAGGACATTGCTAAATTCCATGGAGTGCCCGAAACGGGCTGCGGATTGGGTGTAGAATCGCTTGGCGGCTTGAAAGGCTCCAACGCGCAGGTATCCCAGGTAGATGGGCAGGCAAGTTCTGACGTTGGGAGATTTCCAAAACAGCTCTTCTAGCTTGCAGGTGGTTTTGAAGGGGTCGATGTCGGCACCAGGCCCGTAGAGGATGGCGGAGCGGTGGCTGGGAAATGCATTGGGACAGGCGGCGGCGAGTCGTTCGTTCAGAGCGAGCCATTCGGGCTCATTTTTCCCTGCGATGTCGGCGAGAGTGAAGCCCCAGCCGTAGATCGACGCCACGACGCCTTCCCCAGCTTGAGCCAGCAGCTTTTCTCGATACGCCAGCAGCGTCATCTCTGGGATGGGGGTGCGGTTCAGTACCACTTGATGCCAGTAAGCCACGCGACCACGTCGCAGCCAGTTTCGCGCAGCAGGTCCCCAGGGTGGATCGGAGGGAGGCGGTGGATTGGGCTGGCCCTCGTCCCTGAAGGGCCAGAACACCAGGGGCTGAGCCAGATCGTTGGTTTCAAAATACTCCAAGCGCTCCAACGGCACGTCTTGCGGCCAGGCTTTGCGGGCGGTCACCTTTTTGAGCCACGGCTCCAACTCTGGCAGGGCCGCAGACAAACTTCGGCGCACTTCGGCGGCCGTCTCTTGATCGCCGAATTGCCTCTCCAGAAACTCGAAGTAGCCCAGAAAGGTCTCCGCCGTCATGTCCCAGCCATAGACCTCGAGGTCTGCCAGCGTCACCGCCGCCACGGGCTTCAGCGGTGAGTCTTTGCCGACGAGTACGCCGTTTTGGATCCACTCGGCGCAGGCCTTCAAACCATCGCAGCTCGGAACCGCCGAGCCACCCAGTTGCAGATCGCGCAGACCTTCCTCCGCGCGGGCGGTGAGATCAGGGCGGGCCTCGTTCTGAGCGGCCAAGGCCATCGTCTTCAGCCAGTCTTCGCGGGCCATCTGAGGGCTGCGCGTGATCGGGCCGCGCAGGCCACTGACGCCCATCCGGCGGGTAAGACTGGGCAGGGCATCGTGCCAGCCCTCCATCGCAGGTCCGTAGAGCATGGAGAGAATCGCCCCGGTCTCGCCCGCATCGCTCATGTTGATTTCCAGTTGGGCCACCAGAAAATACAATCCCCAGGCGGCTTGCCCGGGTTCGGCAGCATGCAAAGCCAAACGATCGAGCGAGGGGTAGGGCTCGGACAAAACCAGATCCCACCACTTGGCGATCGTTGCTGTGATGGGTTCGCCGCGCGGTATCGATTGCCAAAGAGCGCGTGCTGGCATTTCCCGCCCGGCGAGGTATTCGATCACCGCCCAGGCGCGATCCAGCTTCTGTCCGGAAAGCTCCTCGGCCCGGCACAGCCAGGCTGCCGAGCGAGCGAGCAGGAGTGAGTCCAAGGCGCAGGCTCCCGTCAGCTTCGAGCAGGAGGCATGGGCCAACAGGCCCGCGAGCCGGACCGCGTCTGCAGCCTTCTGCCAGGGCTGGGACGAGGTGGCGTGATTCATGGCGGCTCGACACAGGGCCATCCGTGACACGCCATCGCGAGCAGGATCCGGCCAAAAGAGGGCCTGCAATTCCTCGCCCTGCTGGGGAGTTTGCTCGGCACTGGGATCGGCTGCCTTTTCACGCAGGTGTCGCCACACCTCGCGGTAAAAATCCGCTCCGCGATCGAGCGCGGCCGCCTCGTAGCTCACGACCTGGGGGGGCGCGGCGTCCGTGATGCGCAGCGTCCACTGCGTCGCCCCATCCAGTTTTCCTTCGACGGACCAGGTGATGGAAGCGTCGGCAGCGTCACCGGTCGCCATCACCCGCAGCGCTTCGATCGCAAACAGTCGTTGAGCCGTGTCGTGAAAAAAAACGTCTGGAGCGTAAAACTGCGCTCGACCGGGAGAAGCCTGGATGACGACGAAAACGAAGACCGCGATCAAAAAAGGGCGAATTTTCACGAGGTGATTTTGCCAAATTGACCGTGGTAAGCAATGCAATCGTGCGATCAAAAAA
>JAGRPD010000396.1:5246-5591 GCA_020439875.1 Verrucomicrobiales bacterium | reverse complement strand
CGGCGATCCGATCACACCGACATGCTGCACGGTGAATCGGTGGCAGATCCATACCGTTGGATGGAGGAAATCGACGCACCAGAGACCCGCCGCTGGGTTGAAGCTCAAAGCGCTCTGACCCGCCGCACACTGGACGCCCTGCCCGAGCGGGACGCCTTGCTGCATCGCCTCAAGCAAGTCTGGGACTATGACAAGCACGGCACGCCGCAGCGCGTGGCCGGACGGCTTTTTTACGCGCGCCGCAGCGGCTTGCAGAATCAAAGCGTGCACTTTTGGCGGGAGGAAAAACCTGATGCGCAGGAGCATCGGCTGCTCGACGCCAACGCCCTCTCTGCCGACGGCACC
>JAGRPD010000396.1:0-5162 GCA_020439875.1 Verrucomicrobiales bacterium | reverse complement strand
GTGAACTCAGCGCAGGATCTGAATGACGAAATCCGCTGGGTGAAATTTTCCGGCGCGTCTTGGGCACCTGATGGCTCCGGCTTCTACTACAGCCGCTACGCCGAGCCTGCGGAGGGAGATGAGCTGAAGGACACCAACCTCAACCAGAAACTCTACTTTCATACCCTGGGCCAGCCGCAGGCTGAGGATCGATTGGTTTACGAACGGCCCGATCACCCGAAGTGGGGTTTTGGCGCTGGCGTCACCGATGACGAACGCTACCTGCTGCTGTCCGTCTGGGAGGGTGCGGGATCGAAGAACCAGCTGTTTTATCGCGATCTCAAAGTCGGCGATGAAAGCCAGGTGGTGGAGCTGTTTTCGGGCTTCGACGCGCGTTACGACTTCATCGGCAATGACGGCACCACATGGTATGTGCTCACCGATCGTGAGGCACCCCGTGGACGTCTCATCGCGGTGGATTTGCAACAGCCGGAACCCGAGCATTGGCGGACAATCCTCCCCGAGGCGAGTGGCACCCTGCAAAGTGTGAGCTACCTGGATGGCATCTTCGTCGCCTCTTATCTCGTCGATGCGCACGATGAGGTCCGTTTCTTCAAAAAAGACGGCCAACCCGATGGCAAGCTGCCGCTACCCGATCTCGCTTCAGCAGGTGGATTCGGCGGTCGGCAGGAGGACCATCTCACCTTCTACAGCCTCACGGGTTACACCCATCCGGGCGCGATTTACCGGCTCGATCTTCGGACCCGCGAGTCCACGCTGTTTTGGGAGCCTCAAGTGCCGATTGATTTGTCCAACTGCATCACCACTCAGGAGTTCTTCACCAGTGCGGATGGCACTCGGGTGCCGATGTTTGTCACTCGCCGCAAGGACGCCCCCCAAGATGGCAGCGTGCCGACCATTCTTTACGGTTACGGCGGCTTCAACATCTCACTGACCCCGTACTTTTCGCCAGTCACGGCCGTCTGGCTGGAGCGCGGCGGAGCCTACGCCGTGGCCAATCTCCGTGGGGGCGGAGAGTATGGAGAGACCTGGCATGAGGCAGGCATGAGGCATCAAAAACAGCACGTGTTTGACGACTTCATCGCGGCCGCCGAGTACCTCATTGAGAAAAAATTCACTTCCCGCGAAAAGATCGTCATCAAGGGAGGTAGCAACGGCGGTCTGCTGGTCGCGGCCGTGGTCAATCAACGTCCCGAACTCTTCGCGGCTGCCGCACCCAGTGTCGGAGTGATGGACATGCTACGTTTTCAAAAATTCACCATTGGCTGGGCCTGGCAGGACGAGTATGGCCATCCCGATGAGGCGGCGGATTTCAAAGTCCTCCGCAGCTACAGCCCTTACCACAACGTGAAAGCCGTGGCCCACCCTCCGATGCTGATTCAGACCGCCGATCACGATGATCGGGTCTTTCCGGCTCACAGCTTTAAATACGGCGCTGCCATGCAGCACGCTCAGCAGGGAGATGCACCCATTTTGATGCGCATCGAGACCAAGGCCGGCCATGGGGCGGGCACTCCGACGGATAAGATCCTGGAAGCAGCTGCCGACGAGTTCGCTTTTTTCCTCAACGCCACACGGGCCAGCTCGCACTGACCCGCGCGTCGTTTCAAGCAGGCGATGGCCCGCAAATCCACCCACTGGGAGAAATCCGTTAGCCCTTCCGCTCCAGGCTCTGGATGTGGTACATCTTTTTCAGACTGCCCAACGCAGAGATGGCTTTGTCCTTGGTCACTTCGGGGTTGGTGGAGGTGATGATGAGCTTTTGCTCACCTTCCTTTTCGCCGGCCACGACTTTGACCGCCACCGTGCCATCGAGACGCTCCGTCAGCGCCTGAGTGACGTGGCTGCGACAGGAAGCACACACAATGCCTGTGATAGCTCCTTCATAGACGATCTCACCATCGGCAGCGCGACTGGTGGGGAGCAGAGCGGTGACGCTGAAAAGGAGCGCCAAAAGAAGAGAGGAGAGGTTTTTCATGGTTTGGATCTTGGGGGTAAAGGGGAGAAAAAAGCGGGAAGGACCCAGGCACATGACGCACACTGGATCTTCCCGCTCGGGGTCACGATTTTCCTACCGCCCGAGAGCGGGGAAATCGCGAAAGCTTATTCCATTTTTTCACCAGCTGATTCCCAGCCGCTGATGCCTGCGGAGAGGTGCTTGACATTGGTGTAGCCCAGCTCAGCTGCCTTGTTGGCTGCCTTCTTGTAGGCGCTGCACTGAGGGCCGCCACAATAGGCCACCACCAGCGCGCCCTTGTCAGACGGCAGCTTGGAAGCCAGAGCGTCCGCAGAAGCCTGGAAATCAATGGCACCCGGGATGTGACCCCGCTTTTCATATGAGCCCGTGCCGTTCACATCGATGACGGTGACTTTACCATCTTTGATCGCGGACTTGAGATCCTCGATGGAGATATCGGGATACTCGGCAGCCATCACGCTCGCGGCGCAAACGGAGAGGAACAGGGCGATGAGTTTCTTCATAGATAATTTGGCTTGTGGATTTGAGTTGGGGATGAATGGCCCAGCTGCCTAGACGACTTCGCACCAGGACATGCCGAGCAGACGTCGCTCGAGCGTCGGAAAAAGATCCCACGCTTCGAGATGGCGTCCACCCTATCCTACGCTCGCACCGCCGCCTTTAGACATCTTTTGGAGAAAAAAAAACGCTACCTCCACCACGCGGGCAGGTCGGGCAATGCCTGCTTCACCAGCCGCCGTATGGCCAACCGCTCCGCCACCGGGAGGTGAGACAGATCCGGTGGCGTGCCGGACTCGCGCAATCCAGACGCCATGTGGCGATAGACACGCTCCTTCAGCTCCCGCGGCGTCGCCGTCCAGGACTCGGTGCAGAACATGTAGCTGCAGCGGTATTCAAACAGCCGATCCTTGAGGTTCAGAGTGCGCAAAGTCCGCTCCGCTTCCGTTCCACCCGCTGCGCGCGCTTGGAAATCCCGTGCATAATCCGCATCCACTCGCAGGCCGCCTCGCGGTAGAGCCGCCTCATCCGCAAACAGACTGTAGCGAGCAAAAGCGCGCGCCTCCGCATCGATCTCTTTTTCCGCCTCCGCCGTCAGCCGTCCCCCTCCCTCATGCAAACGCTGCCGCAGGAGATAGCGCAGTTGAAACAGCCGATTCTCAAAGCCCAACTGATGTTCATGCAGCAGCTGAGGTAAAATGTCGCTGGTCGGTCGCGGGTGAATGGCGGGATCGTACAATTCTCCCGCTCTCACCGCAAACTCCCGCACCCGTCCCTCCTGCGACTCCCCCACCAGATTGCCGCGATGCTGGCTCAAGCCCGAATCCCCCGTCAGCAGCCAGCCCCCAAAACGATCCTCCAAAGGCAGCTGGTGCCCCTGCTCGTCATGTCGAAAGGTGCGCAGACTGGATCCCGCCATCGACACCAAGACGGACTCAGCGATCAATCCCGGCACATACCGCGTGGCACTGCCCGCGTGGCAGTTGAAACAGCGCCGAGACCGCTCCGGCTCCGGCACCCGTCCCACCGTCGGCCGCTCAAAAACATAAAACATCGGCCCCATCTCGGGATCGATGGCCGCAATCTCCAGCACTCCTCCGGGCACGTAGCCGACGTAGGTGTCCTCATTGAAATAAAGCGCCCGAGGATTGCGCGGACGGATTTTTTCACTCTGCAAACTCGTGGCCGAAAACACCAGCATCTGTGAACTCTCCGGCACCTCCAGCGCCGCCAACATCGACTTGAGAAAAGCCATGTCGGAGGTCTGATCCAGACTCACCTCTCCAGCGATAAGTTTTGGCTTCAGCCGCGCCCAGCGATCGCCAGGCTCGTGATCAAAGTACGAATGCGGTGGCTCCCGGAAGTCGAACAAGCGGCCTTCCCCCATCGCTGTCTGCATCGCCGCTGCGAAGCAGGCAGCGGCCAGGAGGGCGGTTGGGAAACGGATCGCAGTCATGCCGAAGAAGAAAGGTTACGCCTCTCGCAGGTCCATGTTGCCAGTGAATCCGATCAACACGGCTGGCCTGGATGGATGGACGCGACCTCCGGGAGGAAGAGGATTCACGCCCAACACCATCCTACCGAGCCATTCGAATCAAGGCAGCTCAATGGGCATTCATCTAGCAGGTTGTCATTCGTCCCCCTTGCCACTGCTCGCTGAGAGCTGAGCCAGCACCGAGAGATCCTCCAGCGTGGTGGTATCTCCCTTCACCTGTCCCCCCGCACAGATCTCCTTCAGCAGGCGACGCATGATTTTTCCACTTCGCGTCTTGGGCAGCGCCGCCGTGTAGCGAATGTCATCCGGCTTGGCGATGGCACCAATGACGTTACCGACGTGGTTGCGCAGTTCCTTGGTCAACGCATCGGAGGCATTTTGCCCCTCCTTCAGAGTCACAAACGCCACCACCCCTTGACCTTTGATTTCATCGGGTCGTCCCACCACGGCAGCTTCCGCCACGGCAGGATGCGACACCAATGCACTCTCCACCTCCGCCGTGCCGAGACGGTGACCGGAGACGTTCAGCACATCATCCAGGCGGCCCACGATCCAGAAGTTCCCCTGCTTATCGCGGTGGGCACCATCGCCCGCCAGGTACGTGCCTTTGTAAGTGCTCCAGTAGGTGTCTTTGTAGCGTTTTTTGTCCCCATAAATCGTGCGCAGCATCGAGGGCCACGGCTGGCGCACCACGAGTTTGCCCCCCCCCGTTCCCTTCACCTCGTTGCCATCGTCATCGAAGATCGCCGCATCCACCCCGAAGAACGGCAGAGTCGCCGTACCGGGTTTGCAAGGCGTCACACCAGGCAGGGGGGAGATCATGATCGCCCCAGTCTCGGTCTGCCACCAAGTGTCCACGATGGGGCAACGCCCACCACCGATCATTTGATAATACCACATCCAAGCCTCGGGATTGATCGGTTCTCCCACCGATCCCAGCAGGCGCAGCGAGCTGAGATCATGCTTGCGCACCCACTCATCTCCCCACTTGATGAAAGCGCGGATCGCCGTGGGAGCGGTGTAAAGAATCGTCACCCGGTGACGCTCCACAATGTCCCAAAAGCGATCGGGTTGGGGAAAATTGGGAGCCCCCTCATACATCACCACCGTGGCCCCATTGGCCAGAGGTCCATAGACGATGTAGCTGTGCCCCGTGACCCACCCCACATCCGCCGTGCACCAGTAGATGTC
>JAGRPD010000395.1 GCA_020439875.1 Verrucomicrobiales bacterium | reverse complement strand
CGGCTCCGGCAAGACCACCACGCTCTACGCCCTGCTCAACAGCGTGAACGACGAAACCGTCAACATTCAAACCATCGAGGACCCCATCGAATACGAGATCGAAGGCATCAACCAAACACAGACCAACAGCGCTCATCACCTCGACTTCGCCAACGGCCTGCGCTCCCTGCTGCGGGCAGACCCCGACATCATCCTCATCGGGGAATCGCGGGATCCCGAGACCGCCAACGCCGCCGTCAACGCCGCCCTCACCGGCCACCTCGTCCTCACCACCCTGCACGCCAACGACTCCCTGCGCGCCATTTCCCGGCTCGGCTCCATGGGCGTAGAAAAGTACCTCCTGGCCGACTCCCTCGCCCTCAGCCAGGCCCAGCGCCTCGTGCGCCGCCTCTGCGGCTACTGCAAGCGCCCCACCAAAATCAGCGAGGAACTCCAGCATCATCTCTCCCGCCAGGCCGTCATTCAGCAGCCCGTCACCCAGCCCATTTACGACCCCGTCGGCTGCGATGAATGCCACGGCACCGGTTACTCCGGACGCATCGCCCTCATGGAGCTGTGCGAACTCAATGGCGAGCTGCGCGACCTCGTCGAAGAAGGCGCGCCGATGAGCGCCATGCGCGCCAGCGCCTTCAAAAACGGCTTTCTTTCCCTCTATCAAGAAGGTCTGGCTCAGGTCCTCGCCGGCCACACCACCATGGAGGAGGTCAAATGCCTCTCCTACACCGCGCTGTAACCCATCACTCCCGAAACCCATGGAAACGAGCAGCCTCATTCCACCCACCTCCTCCCCCCACGACAGCAGCATCCTCGTCGTCGATGACGAGCCCTCCGTGCTCGCCGTCGCCCAGGCCATCCTGCAAACCATCGGCCAGAGCCCCGCCACCGCCGACAACGGCGAAGACGCCCGCCGCTGGCTGGAAACCCGCGTCGCCCAGGGCAAGACGGTCCATCTCATCATCCTCGACCTCACCATGCCCGGGGGGCCCTCCGGTTTTGAGACCCTCGAAGCCCTGCGCGCCATCCATCCCGAAGTCCCCGTCATCGCCTGTTCCGGATATTTTCAAGACAGTGCGCGCGAGCTGTGCCGCGGCCTCGGCTTCACCGACATCCTCTCCAAACCCTACCGTCCCGAGGCCCTACTCCGCATCGTCCGCCATCACCTCCTCGAAGCACCTCCCTCCTCCTTGGCAGACGAGGAGCGCTGGCCCAGCAAACCGCAGCCCGTCCTCCACTGAGACGCCCACCTCCTCCCGCTCCCACGCTCCCACCGATGAAGTTCACCCTGCCCGTTTGCACTCGATTTTCCCTGCTCGGCATGGCTGCGGTCACCTTCGCCGCCCTGTCCACCAGCGTGGGATTCCTGTGGCAGGAGTTTCTCAACCTCAGGCACGCTCAATCCTCCGTCCTCACCGCCCTAGCGCTCTCCGGCGAGATGGAACTCCAGCGCCAGGACATCGATGCCGACGTCCTCGCCGTGCGCCAGCCGCTGCCCACCGACATCGAGGGCCAGCTCATCCTCCGGCTGCAGAGCGTCACCCTGCCCCCACCCCTGCAAAAGCTGGGTGCCCGCGCCGAGCTGGCCAGCGTCACCACCAGCAGCGATGGCAAACGCGCCTTCGAAGTCCTCCAAGGTCAGCCCATCACCCTGCTGCGTCCCGCCGCCGTCAACACCCTCGAAGATCCCGCCCCTGCCGATTTGGAAAACCTCCTGCTCCAGGTCCGCGGCGGTGCCATCACCGCCAGTCAGGTCCTCGGCACCGTGCACGACATCAACCTCACCGGCCCCGGCAAATGGGCCGCCGCCGCCACCCCCATCCAAAACGCCGCCGGTCAGACCGTCGGCGTCTTCGTCGTCCGCCAGCCGCAGATCCAGCTGCGCCACATGCTGGACACCGCCCTCGTCACCGTGCCCCTGCTGGCCGCCAGCCTCACCTTCATCCCTGCACTCGCCGGATTTTACCTCATCGGCCGCCGCATCACCCTGAAGACACGCGAGCTGCGCAGCGGCCTCAAAGCCATCCAAAAAGGCACCCTCTCGCATCGCCTGCCCGTCACCGGCCACGATGACATGGACCTGCTCAAGGCCGACTTCAATGATGCCCTCGACACCCTCTTCGAGCGCGATCAGGAGCAGCAGTCCGTGATTGAAGAATTCCAATCCGCCAAACAACAGGCCGAAGTCGCCACCGCTGCCAAGAGCGACTTCCTGGCCAACANNGAGATCCGCACCCCGATGAACGGCATCATCGGCACCACCAGCCTGCTCATCGAACTCGGCCTCGACCCCGATCAAGAGGAACTCGTCCGCATGATCCGCTCCAGCGGTGAGTCCCTCCTCCACCTCATCAACGACATCCTCGACTTCTCCAAACTCGAGTCCGCCAAAATGACCCTCGAGCACCTGCCCGTGGACCTCGACGATCTCCTGGCTGAGACCGCCGACGTCTTCGCCTTCCGCGCGGCGGAAAAGGGCCTCGAGATCAATTTCCACGCCGATCCCGGCCTGCCGCGTGGCTTCATGGGCGACTTCCAGCGCATCAAACAAATCCTCGTCAACCTCGTCGGCAACGCCATCAAATTCACCGACCAAGGCGAGATCCTCATCCTCGCCCGCCAGGTGAATCGCAAAACCCCCGGGCAGGAAACCGAAACCCCCATGCTGCACTTTTCCGTGCGCGACACCGGCGTCGGCATCCCCAAAGACAAGCTCGGCATGCTCTTCCAGGCCTTCACCCAAGTGGATGCCTCCACCACCCGCAAGTACGGCGGCACCGGCCTCGGCCTCGCCATCTCCCGCAAGCTCTGCCGCCTCATGGGCGGAGAAATCAACGTCACCAGCGAGGAAGGTCGTGGCTCCGACTTCTTCTTCGAGATCCCCCTCCGCGCCTCCCCCGACGATGGCCGCCGCGCCGCCGAAGCCGCCCGCATCCGCACCCTCGCTGGTCGGCAGGCTCGCATCTGCTGCCTCCACGCCACCGTCAGCCAGCTGCTCCAGCAGTACTTCACCCAGTGGCGCATCCATGCCACTCAGGTCCCCCCCACCCCCGGAGCCGCCCACGGCCTCGGTCCGCGAGATTATCTGGTATTGGACACCACCGGCCTGCCCTCCCATACCCTGGCCGACCTCATGAACGAAGCCGCCGCACAGGGCACCTGCCTCGTCATCATCTCCCCCCTCGGCGGCAGCAAAAACCGCCTCGAAGCTCCCGTCGGCAGCCCCAGCTTCAAGATTTCTAAACCCCTCAAACGTCGCGAGCTGCTCCGCCTCCTCTCCGACAGCACGGGAGAAGTCGCCACGCCACCCAGCGAGAGCCCATCACGCGCCCAGTGGAGCGCCCAACCCACCGCAGCCGCCGAGTCCACTCCACCTGCTCCCGCTCCTGCGCCCCCGCCTCCCCCGCCGGAGATCGCCGCTCAGATCATGGCCACCATGCCGGAGGCCCCGCTGCCAGAGATCCCGCCGCCACCGCCGCTGCCAGCCGCCATCCCCTTGCCAGCCACCCCCCTTTCCCCTCCCGCCTCAACCGCCCCTGCGGACACCAGCCCCGCCGAGACCTCGCTTGCCGCCGCCTCACAGCATGACGCCCACCTCTCCCAGTCCACCTCCGAAGCCGTCGCCCGCGCTGCCCATGCCGACGGTCCTTCCTTTGCCTCGGCGCATCCCGCCGTCATTCTTCTGGTCGAAGATCAGCCCCTAAACCAAAAAATCTCCAGCATGCTCCTGCAGCGCCTCGGCTACAGCCGGGTGGACATCGCCAATCACGGACGCGAAGCTGTGGAAATGGTCACCCAGGGCTGTTACGACCTCGTCTTCATGGATCTGCAAATGCCCGTCATGGGCGGCATCGACGCCACCCGCGAGATTCGCGGAAATTTCCTCCTCAAACAGCAGCCCGCCATCATTGCCATGACCGGTCACGCCCTCACCGGCGTGCGAGAGGCCTGCCGCGAGGCTGGCATGAACGAGTTCCTCACCAAACCGGTCAGCCTCGATGACTTCCGTCGGGCCATCCCCCGCTGCCTGCATCATGACTCCGCCCAGCCCGCCGGTTTTTGATCCCCGCGCCTTTTCCCTGGACACCGCCCACGCTCACGCGCACAACTGCCCGGCATGCCCCGCCTGAGCCCGCGTTTTTGCCTCCGTCTCAGTCTGGCGCTGGTCTCCGGCGCCACGCTCACCCTGGCCTACCCTCGGTGGAATTGGGAGCCCGCCGTCTGGATCGGCCTCGTCCCCCTCCTCGCCCTCCTCTGGCCCGCTGATCTCGACCGCCCCAGCCCACGCCGCCCCTTCGCCTGGGGCTGGATCGCCGGACTCGCCTTTTTTCTGCCCAACCTCGCCTGGGTACGCCACTCCTCCCGCGTCATCCACGGTGCCCAGGGCTCGGAGTGGATGGG
>JAGRPD010000394.1 GCA_020439875.1 Verrucomicrobiales bacterium | reverse complement strand
CGTCAAGCTCGCCTCCAACGAGAACCCCCTCGGCCCCTCGCCCAAAGCCCGGGCCGCCATGGTCGCCGCCGCAGAAAAAATCCACCTCTACCCCGATGGCGGCGGCTGGGCACTGCGCCGCGCCATCGCCGAACGCAACGGCCTCGGCATGGAAAATGTCATTCTTGGCTGCGGCTCCAACGAAATCATCGAATTCATCGGCCACGCCTTTCTCCAACCTGGAGACAACATCATCACCGCCGAACACGCCTTCCTCGTCTATCGCCTCATGGCCAAAGTTTTCGGGGCCGACACCATCGAAGTTCCAGACCCCGGCTTTATCCATGACCTCGACGCCATGGCCGCCGCCATCACCCCGCAGACCAAGGAAATCTTCATCGCCAATCCCAACAACCCCACCGGCACCCTCGTCAGTCAGGAGCAAATTGATCGCTTCATGGACCAAGTCCCACCTCACGTCGTTGTGGTGTTTGACGAGGCCTACCACGAGTTTCTCGAAGACCCACCCGACACCCTGAAATACGTCCGAGAAGGCCGCAACGTCATTGTCCTGCGCACCTTTTCAAAGATTCAAGGCCTGGCGGGATTGCGCATCGGTTACGGTCTCGGCCCTGCCGATCTCATCGAGGTCCTCCAGCGCACGCGGCAGCCGTTCAACACCAACTCCGCCGCTCAAGCCGCCGCTCTCGCCGGCCTGCAGGATGACGAACATCAGGCCAAAACCAAAGCCTTGACGGACCAAGGCCGCGCCTGGTTGCAAGATCAATTCGCCGCGATGGGTCTCGAATTCGTCCCCAGCTACGCCAACTTTGTCCTCGTCAAGGTCGGAGACGGCAACGCCGTATTCAAAGCCATGATGGATCAAGGCGTCATCATCCGCGCCATGGCCGCCTACAAGCTGCCAGACTGGATCCGCATCTCCATCGGCACCATGCCGGAGAACGAACGCTGCATCGAGGTGCTAAAATCCGTCCTCGCCGCCCGCAGCTGAAATCAGAGGGATCCCCCTTTAGCCCCGCTGCACCGCTGACCGGTTCGTTTGCCGAATCAGCGTTTGCAGCTCGCACACCGGTCCCATCAACTCCGGCAGAGTGGACAGATCCTCCACCGTGAAAGGTAGCCGCGTACGCCAGTTCGCGCCATCCACCACACCGGGCCGGTTAAACCGATCCTCCATGCCAAAGAGATCCGTGATCATCAACGCCGCATAGCGCGACGAGCTGGTCAGCAGCCCCCGCAGCAGCCACCCCTGCACTTCCGGCGAGTAGGGCGGATAGTGATCCTGCGGCGGCATTCCACAAAACTCCGCGATCAATCGCAGCTCCCGGCCCGCCTTCATCCGCTCATCATGCTCGGGGTGATCCGTCATGTTATGGCGATTCGTTTCCCATATCGCCCGCAGCGGCGGATGATCGTGCGTCGCGTACGTCGCAAAACTGCACTCCGCATATTCCGCACCCGGTATTGCGTGGTCACTCCCATCCACCTCCCACTGCGGCACTTTAAAACCCGGAATGCCACGCTCCAGCAAATGCGGCCGCACATAGTCGGGCACCGAACCCAGATCCTCCGCCACCACTTCCGCACCTCCCGCTGCCGCCTGCACCGCGCGCAGATACTTGTCTCCCGCCGCCAGATTGGCCGCGCAATGCTCCGGCGTATCATCGGCATGCTCGATGTAGTGCGGCAGCCGTCCCCCAGTCCGCTCTGCCGCTTCCTGCTCGGACAACGGTAAAAACTCCGCGTTATATTGAGGCCTCCAAGGAAAGCCGTAGATGCGATAAAACCCCAGCACGTGATCAATGCGGAATATATCAAAAACATCTGTCAGTTTATCGATCCGCTGCCGCCACCAGGCAAAATCCCCGCGCTCCATCACATCCCACCGATAAAGCGGAATCCCCCAGTTCTGTCCCCATTTCACCACAAAGGGATCATCTTTAAACACCTGCTCCGGTGGCGCGCCACCGCACCACTCCAGATCAAACAACTCCGGCTTCGCAAACACATCCGCACTGTAGAAACTTACCCCAATGGGAATATCCCCCATCAACCGCACCCCCAGCTTCAGCCCCTCCTCCCGCAACGCCCGCCATTGTGAAAACGCCAACCACTGCACCCAAGCGTGAAATTGCACCCGTGGATCCCGCGCCTCCACACTCCCCCGCGCCCCCTCTGGCCATCGGTCCCAGCACTCGTGACCATGCACATCGATCAGTGTGCGAAACACCGCGTAGTCCTCCAACCAACCCGCCTCCTCTTCCCAAAAACGCTCAAAGGCCGCCACCCGCACCGGATCGCGAAATCGCTCGTAGGCCTTCTCCAGCAGCCCTCGCTTCGCTCGCCGCACCGTCGGATAATCCACCAATGGCCCATCCAAACTTTCAACAGACAAAGACTCACGCACAGTTGCCACCTCCCCCTCTGTCAGCTCCGGGATCTTCTCGGCGGAAATCTCCAAAAAAATCGGATCCAGCGCCACCGAACTGATCGCATTGTAAGGGCTATTGTCCGGCCCCATCTCATTGATCGGCAGCAGCTGCACAAACCCCACCTCATGCTGCGCCGCCCAGTGCAGCAATCCCCGCAACGCCTTCGTATCCCCGATCCCCAAATCCCCGTCCCTCCGCAGAGCGAACAACGGAGCCAAGAGACCAGCACAACGAACAGGGGCAGAAGGAGTCATCTCCCGAAAGTGCGATTCCCCACCGTCTGTGCAAGCGCCATTCCACTCCAATCATAAAACCAGTTGATGCCTCGAACTGATGCGGTATCATCCGCCCGGAAGAAAAGGTGGCGGAAGCAGGCAACCAACGGAGTGCCCCTCGCCGAATTGGCGTTCTCGATTCATCCCATGAGTAGCGGTCCAACCTGGAATTAAGCGGTTTGCGACCACATCAAAACTCAGGAGACCAGGGAACTCACAGGTCCTTCTCGACATCGTCCGCCTCAACCACCTACCCTTCTCAATCAATCAGACCATGAAAAACAAATCCGCCGGGAAACGCTCCCGGCATACGCATCGCAAGGATCGTTCCAAATCCGACACCAACGCTCCACGCCGCCGTCCATCGGATCGATCCGCTCCTTCGATTCTGGAGCAAGACGTTCAAACCCTGCTCTCAAGCAAATCGTATCGACCCGCCACGGTCGCCGTCTTGTTGAAGCTCCTGAAACTGCCGCCGACTCAGCAGCCGCGCCTCGAAGCCACCCTGGGTGCCCTCGAAAAACGCGGAGCCATCATTCGCAGCAAAGGCGGCCGATTCCTCCCCGCCGCCGAGGCCGACCTCATCCCGGGCGTGATTCAGCTGACCCGACAGGGACGTGGCTTTCTGCAACCGGACGAACCCGGTCTGGAGGAGATCGCAATCCCTGAAGCCGCAACGGGAACCTCCCTGCCAGGGGATCGCGTGCTCGTCCGCAGAGACCGGCGCCCCCAAGGACTCGCCAAATCTCAGCCCGTATTGACTGGCAGTGTGGTTCGCATTTTGCAGCGCAAGCGAGTGCGATTTGTCGGCACCCTGCAGCGCGGCAAACGCTTCCTCTTTGTCGTTCCCGATGATCCTCGCATGACCCAAAACGTCATGGTGCCAGAACCTCGCGACGTCGGTCGCCCCGCGCAAAATGGAGACAAAGTGGTGGTGGAACTCCTCGGCTGGGAAAACCGCCACACCAGCCCGGAGGGCGAGGTGGTGGAAGTGCTCGGCGCACCCGATGCCGAAGGCGTCGATATGCTCTCCGTCCTCCGCCACTACGATCTACCGCTCTCTTTCCCCCGAGAGGTGCTGGATGAAGCCCACGCCCTCGCAGCGAAATATCGGGGAGACAAAGCCGCAGCGGAAGATCTCTCCCAGCGCGAAGACTGCCGCTCCCATCCTGTCATTACCATCGACCCTGATGACGCCAAGGACTTTGACGATGCCATCTGCGTGCAGCGCCTCGATGACGGACGCTGGAAAGTTTGGGTCCACATTGCAGACGTCTCGCACTACGTCCGTGAAGGCACGGCCCTGGATCGTGAAGCGCGCCATCGCGGCAACTCAACCTACCTCGTGGATCGGGTCATCCCCATGCTGCCGGAGGCGCTCAGCAACGAACTCTGCTCCCTCAAACCGCAGGTGGATCGGCTCACAAAGTGCGCCGAGTTTCAACTCTCCCGCGAAGGTCACGTCGAAAAGGCACGCTTTTACTCCGCAGTCATTCACTCTCAACATCGCTACACCTATCAAGAGGCCTTGGCGATTTTGCAGGCCCGCCCCAACGGTCCGCTGGAGGAAATGCTCCACGACGCCCATGAGATCGCGCAGAAGCTTCGCCGTCATCGGTTCAAAAAAGGTGCCTTAGACCTCGACTTTCCCGAGAAAAAGATTCGCTTGGACGAGCACGGGCGCGTGCGGCGGATCGAGACGATGGAAAATGACATTTCCCATCAGCTCATTGAGGAATTCATGCTGCTGGCCAATGAAGCCGTAGCCACGCACCTCATCCGCAAGAACTGGCAGGCCATCCATCGCATTCATGAACCGCCGAAAGACACCAAGCTCAACGACTACCGCGAGCTGGTGCTCAGTCATCACGTGCCTTGCGGCAATCTCAGCAAGCGGGAAGAAGTGCAAAAACTGCTGCGCCGTCTCGCATCCTTGCCCATTGGCCAAGCGCTCAAAATCGGATTCCTCCGCTCTCTGATGCGCGCGCGCTACGCCATGGAACCCATCGGTCACTACGGGCTCGCCAAAGAAAAGTACACGCACTTCACCTCGCCCATTCGCCGCTATGCCGACTTGGTCGTTCATCGGGTGGTGTTTGATGGTACTCGATATTCTGGAACCGACCTCAAACAAATCGCAGACCACCTGAGCGATACAGAACGCACCTCATCCGACGCTGAACGCGACAGCCGCGATGTGAAACTCTACGCTTACCTGGAAGCGCAGATCGCGCAAGAAGACCGCCAAATTTATGAAGCATTGGTCACCGATGTTCGGAATTTCGGCTTCTTTGTCGATGTCACCTCGCTCGGCATGAGCGGCCTCGTTCATCTCTCTTCCGTGCAGGATGATTTCATGGACTTTGATCCCGTGCGGGGGCAATTGATTGGCCGCCAAAGCCATCGTCGCATCCAGCTAGGTGACACGGTGCGTGTGCAGGTTCAAAAGGTCGATCGCTTCAAAAAGCAAGTGGACTTCCGGCTGGCCGAGAGCGGCTCCTCTCGCGCATCAAGCTCGCCGAAACGCGCCCCGCAAAAATCACCGCCCAAGAAGCGCGCTCGGCCAAAGCGTCCTGACCGCACTCGGAAACCATTTTGAGAAAACGATCTTTACTCGCCTGAATTCAGAGCTTGCATCAAGAATCCGCCATGGAGCAGCGGTGTGTAAGGCCACCGTTGAGCGGGCACCGCTCCAGGATCGGGCAGTTGCAGCAACCCAAAGGCTCCCACACCCTGATCTCCCACCAACAGACCACGATAGGTGACCACACGCTTGATCGTCTTCGTAGGATAGAGCGGGTTGGGATCGACCAAAGTAAAGGTGCCCGTAAGCGCACCAGTGGTCCGGCTGATGGTCAGACGAATCAAAGCAGGATTGCCGATCCGATTATCGACGCCAAAGGTCGTCCGGTGGGTGAGGGCAACCGAGAAAGGAACATCCATCAGATCCCCCGCTAGGCTGGCAGACTCCACATTGCCACCAAAGAAGGTGATCCCTGCGTTTTTCCCGTCCGGCACGGTCGCAGGATCTGGCAAATTCAACACAATCTGACCCGTCGGCGGAGGCACGAACTTCGATCCACTCGCCGTCAATATCTGAGGGACAAATCCCAGAGGATACTGCCGCGAAGTCGCGGGCTGCAGTAGGCGATTCCAGTCCAGGGATCCGGACACCGAATTATCCGCAAATTCTGAACCTGGATCAGCAACGATTTGCAGCCAACCCAACACCGATCCTCGATTGCCATATAGGCGATTGAAGGGAGAGAACTTCCCATTTTTATCCAGGTAGCATGAGCCGCTGACCGCAGTGAGATCACCCATCCGTCCCGAATAGCGCACCGTCCCAGCCGTGGATGCCGTGAGAGTCAACGCAGTGACGCCCTGAGGAACGCCAGCATCACCAATGCTCGCAAGGGGAAGACTGGCCTGGGCGGTATATTTCCCAGCGAGTGACGTGGCAGGATTGAGACGAGAATGCCAGGCATAGCGGGTTGCCTCAATCGCGGCCGTGAGGGTATCACCATCATTGACCTCACCGGTTGCCTTTTCCATCGAAGCGTCAAATGAGAGGTGTACAAAATAGGGAGGCAAGGTGCGGCCTCGATAGATGCGGAAGTCCAGTGTAGGAGGGCTGCCATCGGGCGTGGCATCCAAATAGCCCCGAATGGAACGACGTTCCGCTCCTAGATAAACGAAACCCGAATACGATCCCGTGCGGCTAACGGTGAGCTGAATGCGTCCCCCGTGAGATTTTGTCAGACCATCTTCCCGCTCAATGAGCCCTTGGAAGACGCCTTGAATCTCCTGAGGCAGAGCTGCCACTTCCAGCGTGTAAACGGCAACCTCGCTGCGCCCCGCAGGATTCACCGCATAGACTTTGATGGTGTAAGACCCTGGCACTCGCGGTTTCCCAGCCAGCTCACCGGTGCGGCGATTAAAAGTCATTCCCGATGGCACCCCAGTGGCGACGAATGAAGTCACTTCGTTCACCGCTGTGAACAAATGATAGGGATTGCCCGCGACGATGGTGCCGTCCAAAACAGCCGGATCCATGATTGGCTTCTCTCGGATGGAGACCGTTCGATCTCCTGCTGACAATGATGCGGAACCGTCAGAGACGATGCAGTGATAAACCGCTGAGTCGTCAGGCACCGTGGCGCGGACAATGAGTCGCTTGGTTTGGGAGCCTTTGACGCGAAGGTCATCAACCAGAGGCGCTCCATCCTTGTACCATTGATAGGTCAAAGGCACACCTGCGCTAGCAATCGCGTCCAGGATCAGATCTCGGCCCACATTCACCACCACTGGTACATTCTGCACGCGAACCACACCGACAGAGAAGTTTTCACTGCGATCCGATCCTCCCATGTTGAGAGCAGTCACGGAATAGACCCCAGCATGTGTTAGTTTGACGGGAGCCATCGCGTACTCGTTGGAGGTACTGCGTTTCACCTGAGTGGTGCCGCGACGCCAGAGGTATTCGATGTCGCGGATTCCAGTGGCCTCCGCAACCAATGACGAACTGGAACCTTCCACCAGGAATTGATTTACAGGCTCCGTCGTGAGCGTCGGGGCCTCAATCGGCACGCCGTGAATGCGGACGGTGACGGTGTTGAGGGTGCCAGAAACCAATGCATCACGATCCGCAACGATGAATGTCCAGGTCCCGGATGACTTCTCCCCCCAGTGCCGAACGGAACTAAAGGTCCAGTTTTGATAGTTCTCGTACCCGCTAAAAGCAGGCGTTGCCAGAACGCTCACCGCTCCTGAAGGCGAAACGAGAAAGGCCTCCAAATCTCCCCCAAAACTGTGAGAGATGTTGACAGTGACCTCGACGTGTTCGACCCGGAGATCGGATTGGCCAGAAAAATCAATCGGAACACTGACTCCGTAAGAGGAGTTATCTGGAATATAT
>JAGRPD010000393.1 GCA_020439875.1 Verrucomicrobiales bacterium | reverse complement strand
GTGTGGGAGGGTTTCACCGAATCCTCGGCGATGCTCAATCCCGCCGCATTGATCACCACCCTGCCGATGTGTTTGTCAGAATCGCAACCCACCAAAAAGCTGCCCGGCCCTTCCAAATAGAACTCCACCTCGATCACCGCGCTTTCGAGCCCCACCTTGTGATGCAGCACCGGGATGTGCTTTTGCTCCGGCAGGTCGAGCACATGCAGCTCACCGCCTTCCGGCGTCCACTTGCCCTTGGCCACACTGAAGGCGGCATCCAGCGGTCCGTTGAAATCCGGCGCGGCCAGCAGCGGCAGCTCGGAGTCATTCAGCAGCGGCTTGTCCTCCGCCGCAAAGGTGGAACTGGTGGAAAGGAGAACGCCAACAAGAAGACAAACGATTTTCATAGCGGAGAGAGTGGGAAAACGTCGGCGCGCTTCCCGGAATTGCGCCGCATTGCACTCATCTCCCGCGATTCCCCGTCTCACCGGGCCACCAGCCGGACGCGCAGTTTTTCAAAACCCACCGCGCGGGTGAATTTCTCTTCCCGCTCCACGTTTTCGACGGCTTCCAGCACCTCGATGCGCCGCACTTTGTCGCACAGCTTTTGCAGCAGCGTTCTCACGATGAGGCGCGCGTGCGGCGCGCCGAGGCAGAGGTGCTCGCCAAAACCAAAGGAAACATGCGGGTTGGGTTTGCGGTTCAGACGAATCTCCTCCGGCTCATCGAACACCGTCTCGTCATGATTGGCCGAAGCCCAGCACAGGCCCACGCGCTCACCCGCCTTCACCGTCACGCCCCGCACCTCCGTGTCGGCCGGGCACACGCGCCCGATCTGCGTCAGCGGCATGAACACGCGGAAAAACTCCTCGCTGGCCAGCGTGATGCGTTTGGGATCCTCGCGCAGAAATTCCAGCGCCTCCGGCTTCCATCCCAGGTGGCCGAGGACGGAGGAAACGCTGTGGATGATGGTGTCGCGCCCGCCGGCAAAGGTGAGGTTGCCGAAGCCCATGCACTCCTCGCGCGTCAGTTTGCGGCCCTGAAACTCGGCCTGCACCAGCGCGCTGAAAAAGTCCGCGCCGGGCTCCTTTTCCGCGCGATCCAACTGCGCGTGCAGGTACTCCTCCAACACGTTGCCCGTCTTGAACTCGCCCCCGGTGACCTTGAACACATGGATGCCCCAGTCGATCCAAACGTCGGCCTCGCTCTCCGGCATGTTCAGCAGATGGGTCAGGGCGCGTGATTGCAGCGGCAGGGCAAACTCGCCCACCACTTCCACTTCGTCCTTCGCCAGCGCCTCATCGACCATCGAGTCGATCAGCGCGTCGATCTTCGCGATCATTTCCGGCGATTTTGGTCGCTGGAAGTAAGGCTCTGCGATGGCCCGATACTCGGTGTGAAGCGGCGGATCGGTCTCGATCGGCAACTGGCGCATCGTGCGCACCTCCTCCTCCGACGGGATCGGCACACGGAAGGGCGCGTCTGAGCTGAAGGTCTTCCAATCCTTCGCCGCCTCGCGCAGATCGCCGTGACGCAGGATCATAGTGATGGTCTCGCCATGAAACGGGCACTGCATCACGCCGTCTTGTTGACGGGCGGCTTGGAAGGGATCGGGACTGGTGGTTTTGGGAGCGGTCATGATTCAGTTCTTTTTGGCTTTAGCCTTGGCCGCGGCATCCTCACGCCGCTTGAGGATGCCGTCGAGCTTCGCCTTTTCCGCCGCCAGCACCTCCGGCGAAATTTCAGCGGGCGTCACCGCACTGCGGTCTAGCTCCTCATCCGGCCCGAGCGTGCGGAGACGGACGTTGCGAAACCACACTGGGTCGCCGTGATCCTGAAAGCTCAGAAACGCACCGCGCGCCGCCACGTCTCCGCCGCGCTTGGCCAGCATCTCCACATTGAAGGCATGCTTCGGATCGGTGTAGTCAAACCCGACGACCTTTTCGCCGTTCAACCAATGCTGAATGACGGTGCCCTTGCAGACGATGCGCGCGCTGTTCCACTCGCCCACCGGCTTGGTGGCGTCCCTCGACGGTTGCATGCAGAAGTACAAGGAGGCCGCGCTCGTCCGTGGGTTGTGCCCGTCCGCGTGCGCCGAGTTGTCGAGGATCTGATACTCATACTGACCGGGCCGATAATAGACGCCGCTGTTGCTCCCCTTTCCGACCTTCCACTCGAACTGCAATTCGAAGTCATCCGGAACCGGCTTCGCCTGATAGCTGATGCCGCCGCCCTTCGCTTTTCGAAACATCGCTCCATCTTCGATCACCCAGTTGCCGCTTTGTTTCCAGCCGTTGAAGCTGCTTCCGTCGAACAGCACTTCAAACGCGGCCTTTGGTTCCTGAGCCGGCAGGCTGGCGGTGCATAGGGCGAACAAGGCGATGAGCGGGGTCGTCTTCATAAAGTCAATGGTTGTGGCGAGGCGGTGCACTGCAAACGCCACGAAACTCACAGGCGAAGTCAAGGCAAGCTCCCGTGTGCAGTTGGCCGATGTGGCTGCGATAAAGCCGCTGCCAGGGTGTGGCGCTCTGCGGCGCCGCCTGCCAGGCTGAGATGTCGCGCGCGGCCCATTCCTCCTCCGCCACTCGCGCGTTGACGGTGCGTTTTTTCAAATCCACCCGCACCCAATCGCCGGTGCGCAGCCGCGCCAAGCCGCCACCCGCATGGGCTTCGGGCGAGGCATTCAAGATCGACGGGCTGGCGGAGGTGCCGCTTTGACGCCCATCACCCAGTGTCGGCAGCTCGCGGATTCCGCTTTGCAACAACGCATCCGGCGGCTGCATGTTCACCACCTCGCCACTGCCGGGAAAACCAATCGGACCGCAGCCGCGAATCACCAGCAGCGTGCGTTCATCCATCACCAGATCGGGATCGTTGAGCCGGTCGTGATAATCCTCCGGCCCGTCAAACACCACGGCGCGGCAATCGAAGGCGTCCTCATCGCCCGGCGCGCTGAGGTAACGCCTGCGAAAGTCCGCGCTGATGACGCTGGTCTTGATCAGCGCGGCTTCAAACAGGTTTCCCGACAGCACCAAAAAGCCTGCGTTCTCTCGAAGCGGCTGCTCAACGGAACGAAGGATTTCACCGTCCGGCGCGGGCGCAGCGGCCACGTTTTCCGCCACACTGCGGCCCGTCACCGTGAAGGCACCGCCCTCGATCAGGCCATGCCGCAGCAGCTCCCTCATCACCGCGCCCAATCCACCGGCCCGATGAAAATCCTCCGCCAAATGCTCGCCCGCTGGCTGGAGATCCACCAGCAGTGGCAGCGCATAGCCGTGGGTTTCCCAATCTTGAATCGTCAATTCCACCCCTGCGTGACGCGCAATCGCCAACAAGTGTGGCGGGCAATTTGTGCTGCCACCCAGCGCCGTGTTCACGCGAATCGCGTTCAGCAGCGCCGTGCGCGTGATCACCTGCGACGGACGCAAATCCTCGCGCACCATCTCCACGATCCGTTTCCCCGCCGCGTGCGCCATTTGTCCGCGCTCGCGATACGGCGCGGGAATGGCGGCACTCCCTGGCAGCGCCATGCCCATCGCCTCGGCCAGGCAGTTCATCGAAAGCGCGGTGCCCATGACGTTGCAATGGCCCGTGCTCGGTGCCGACGCGGCGAGCAAGTCCATGAACTTTTTCTCATCGATCTCACCCGCGCTCAGACGCCGCCGCGCCTCCCAGATGATCGTGCCCGCGCCCGCGCGCTCGCCATCCAGGTAGCTGTTGAGCATGGGGCCGCCGTTGAAGATGAGCGAGGGCAGATCGGTCGTCGCCGCCGCCATGAGGGACGCGGGCGTGGTCTTGTCGCAACCCGTGGTGAAAATCACGCC
>JAGRPD010000031.1 GCA_020439875.1 Verrucomicrobiales bacterium | reverse complement strand
GATTTGCCCCAGCGCACCCCTTTTCAGCAGGGCTCACGCAGGAAAAAGCGGTTGCTTCCATCCGCATGCGCCCGTATCGCCGCCGCCCTCTCGGCCCGTCCTGCCCTCAACGCCTGTGTTTGATCTCGTCACCAAAAAACGTGGCACCTGGAAAGATGACTTTTTTTCAGGTCTCACCGTCGCCCTCGCCCTTGTTCCGGAAGCCATCGCCTTTGCTTTTGCCGCTGGCGTCCCCCCTCTCGTCGGTCTTTGGGCCGCTGTCTTCATGGGCTTTGTCACCGCCGCGTTTGGAGGTCGCCCAGGCATGATCTCTGGAGCCACCGGAGCTGTCGCCGTGGTGGTGGGAAAAGTGGTGCTTTATGGAGAGGAGCAGGGTGCAGGACTCGGCATGCAGTTCCTTTTTGCCACCATCATGCTGGCGGGCGGCATCCAGATCCTCTTTGGCGTGCTGCGCCTGGGGCGCTTCATCCGGCTGGTGCCGCATCCCGTGATGATGGGTTTTGTCAACGGCCTGGCGATCGTCATCCTGATGGCACAGTTTGCCTCTTTTAAAGGGGCTGACGGCAGCTGGCTGCCAGGCCAGGACCTGCTGGTGATGGGCGGTCTGACTCTGCTCACCATGCTCATCGTGCAGTACTTGCCTCGGCTGGTGAAGGCACTGCCCTCCACCTTGGTGGCCATCATCACCGTGGCTTTGCTGAATTACTTCGGCCCTCAGACCAAAACCGTCTCCGACGTTCTGCGTGAGGGCACAGGCTCTGGCGTCCTCAGCGGTGCCTTCCCTCTGCCCGCGCTACCGGTGGGCATTGATTGGACCTGGGAGAATTTCCAGATCATCTTCGGCGTCGCCTTCACCGTCGCCATGGTGGGATTGATCGAGTCCCTCATGACGCTGCAGCTCATCGATGACCTCACCGAGACACGCGGTCGCGGCAATCGCGAGTGCATCGCCCAAGGCAGCGCCAACTTCCTCTCCGGTCTGTTCGGCGGCATGGGCGGTTGCGCCATGATCGGCCAAAGCCTCATCAACATCAAATCCGGTGGCCGTGGCCGCACCTCCGGCGTGGTGGCCGCCCTCGCCCTAGCCATTTTCATCATGATCGGCGGACCCGTCATCGGCCAGATCCCCGTCGCCGCTCTCGTCGGCGTCATGTTCATGGTCGTCATCGGCACGTTCGAGTGGGCCACCTTCAAGACCTTTGGCCGGGTGCCTGCCTCCGAGGTCTTCGTCATCCTCGCCGTCACCCTGATCACGGTCTTCTTGCACAATCTGGCCCTCGCCGTCCTCGTGGGCGTCATCCTTTCCGCCCTGGTCTTTGCCTGGGAGAGCGCCAAACACGTGCGACTTCTTCCCGCCGATCAAGCCGATGGCACGCGCGTGTACTACCTGCACGGCCTGTTGTTTTTTGGGTCTGTCCGCGAGTTCAGCGAGCGCCTCGCCCCCGCCAAAGATCCCGCCGAGGTCATCATCGACTTCAAGGAGGCCAAAGTCTGTGACTACTCCAGCCTGGAAATGCTCAGCGTTTTGACCGAGCGCTACAAAAAGGCCGGCAAACGCGTGCGATTGCGCCACCTCAGCCCGGAATGCCGCCAGCTCCTGCAAGAAGCCAGCGCGCTCGTCGAAATCGAAGTGGCCGAAGACGACCCCCACTACACCCTGGCCCGGATCTGAGCCTGGGGTCGCTCTTTTCAAATCCTTCAAGTTTTTCGCCTTCCTTTCGATTTGATGATGGGCAGACGTCATCGAAATCGTTTCTTTTTTCCCTTCCAGCCTTGACTTCCCCGCGTACGTGCGCGCATAGAATCCCAATCCACCCGGGCCCAATAGCCCAACCACGATGTCCACCCCTCCAACTTCGACTCCGACGTCGCTGCGCAACGCAGTCATCCGCCTCGCAGGCAACTCCCAAGATGGCATTCAGTCCATCGGCGGCTTCCTCGCCCGCCTTGCCGGCCGAACTCAAAAGGACGTCATGACCTACATGACCATCCCGTCCACCATCTCCGGTGGGCCGTCCATTTTCCAGCTGCATCTCGGCTCCGGAGAAGTGCGCAGCCCGGGCGATGAGTCCGATGTCCTCGTCGCGTTTTACCAACACAGCTACGACAATCACCTCAGCGCCCTGCGGGATGGAGGCATCTGCATTTATGATCCCGATGAGGTCAAAGAACTGAAGTCCGAGCGCGGCATCGTCCATGTGCCCGTGCCTTTCACCAGCGCCACCATCGAGGCCATCGGCGGTTCCTCCCGGGATCGCGGCAAAAACATGTTCGTCCTCGGCCTGCTCTGCGCCATGTATCAGCTGGATCGCGAGAAGCTCTCCGGCATCGTCGCCCGCCAGTTCGGCAAAAAATCGGAAGACATCCTGCGCAACGCCATGCTCGCCTTTGACGCGGGCTACGCCTACCCCGTGGGAGACATCGGCTCCTTCAACTTCGCCGAGGGCGAGCACCTCGATGAAAACCGCATCTCCACCGACGGCAACACCCTCATGACCATGGGCCTGCTCTGCGCGGGCGTGCGTTACGGGTCCGCCTACCCCATCACCCCCTGGTCTCCGATCATGGAGTTGCTCCGCACCGAGCTACCCAAGTACGGCGGCATCTACGTGCAGGCGGAGGATGAGCTGGCCGCCGTGGCCATGACCATCGGAGCCGCCTTTGCTGGCCACCTCGCCGTCACCGGCAGCTCTGGCCCCGGCCTGAGTCTGAAAGCCGAAGCTCTCAGCTACGCCAGCATGGCCGAGCTGCCTCTCATCGTCATCAACGTCCAACGCGGCGGCCCCTCCACCGGCCTGCCCACCAGCGTGGAGCAGTCCGACCTGCTGCAGGCCATCTACGGCAGCCATGGAGACGCCCCCCGCATCGTCCTCGGCCCGCAGGACGTGGAAGACTGCTTCTACATCGCCCTTGAGGCGGGCCGCCTCGCCCGTGAATACAGCTGCCCAGTCATCATCCTCAGCGATCAGGCCCTCTCCAGCCGCATTGAGGCCTTCACCGAGCCCGACGTGGACAAACACTGGGTCGAACCCCCGCTCGATATCACCCCGCGCCCGGCCGATTTCAAACCGTATCCGCTGGATCAAATCACCCGTCATGCCCCTCCCGGCACCAAGATGGAAGGCGGCAAATACCCCATCGTCACCGGCCTGGAGCACGATGAATGGGGCCACCCCTCTAGCAGCCCCGTCATCCACCAGAAAATGACGGACAAACGCCGCCGCAAGCTCGAAGAACTCGCCCGCGCTTTGCCCAATCCCGAAATCTATGGCGAGGCCGAAGGCGACCTCCTCATCGTCGGCTGGGGCTGCACCTGCGGTCCCATCCGTGAGACCGTGGATCGCCTGCGCAGCGAAGGCCACCGCGTCTCCTCCACCCAGATCCGCCACCTCCATCCCCTGCCTGCCGGCATCGGAGACATGTTCAGCCGCTTCCGCAAAGTGCTCGTCGTGGAGATGAATGACAGCGGCGTCTATGGCTACGGCCAGCTGGCCATGCTGCTGCGGGCCAAACTCGCCGATCCCCGCATCGAATCTTTCTGCAAAACCGATGGCCTCGCCTTCCGTATTCGAGAAGTCGTCGCCGCCGCAGAAAAGACGCTCGCCTCCGCCTAATCCCGCGCATCCCCCCAAATCCCCTGCCCCCCCTCGCATCATGTCCACCGCCACCCCGGATGCCCCCTCCGCCGACACCGCACCGGAGAAACTGACCAAAAAAATCCTCACCGCCGATCACCCCACCTGGTGCCCCGGCTGCGGGGACTTCGCCGTGCTCGCCGCCTTTTACAAGGTGCTGGAAAAACTCCAGTATCCCCATGAAAAAATCGTCTGCGTCGCCGGCATCGGCTGCTCATCGCGCTTCCCTTACTTCGTCAACAGCCACGGCATCCACTTCATCCATGGCCGCGCCCTGCCCCTGGCCACCGGCGTGTCCTTGAGCCGACCCGACGTTCACGTCTTCGTCTTTGGCGGAGATGGAGACGGCTTTTCCATCGGCGGCAACCACCTCAACCACGCCGCCCGGAAAAACATCAAGCTCACCTACGTCATCATGGACAACAACGTCTATGGCCTGACCAAGAAGCAAACCAGCCCCACCAGCCCCCAGGGATTCAAATCCAAAACCGATCCCACCGGAGCCATCGACCGCCCCATCAACCCGATGAAGCAACTGCTGGCCTCAGGTGCCACCTTCATCGCCCGCACCCACGCCGCCCAGGTGAAGCACATGATGGAGGTCTTCGAACGCGCCATCCTCCACGACGGCTTTTCCGTCGTCGAATGCCTCAGCGAGTGCGTCATGTTCTACGCCGGTTCCTTTGACAACAGCACCCCGCGCAAAGGCGGCGTGTACGACATCATCGACGAATCCGCTCACGACGTCACCGATGACACCGCCGCCTTCAAACTGGCGGACGAAGCTGCACCGGGCAAATTTGGTGTCTTTTATCAAGTCCAGCGCCCCACCAAAAACGCCCTCGAACAAAAGTGGATCGACGCCGAGCAAGCTCGCCTGGCAGGCAAATCTCCCAAAGATGTCCTCAAAAATCGCATCGCCCAAATGCGCTGACCGCCATCCTTCCCATCCCCTTCCCAACCGGGAATCGGCTCGCTCCGGTTCCCGGTTGTTTTTTTCCCACCTCCCGTTTTCCCCTCGCCCATGCCGCACCCCCTGGCCGAAACGGAGAAGCGCCACCTCTGGCATCCCTTCACCCCCATGCAGCCCTGGTGCGCCCCCGAGCACCAGCCGCTCATGATCGTCGAAGGCCGCGGCTGTGAGCTGATCGACGCCGACGGCCGCGCCTACCTCGACGGCAACAGCTCCATCTGGACCAACATCCACGGCCACAGCCATCCCCGACTCGTCGCCGCCATCCAGCAGCAGGCCGCCCAGCTCAGCCACAGCTCCTTTCTCGGCCTCACCCATCCCCTCGCCGCCGAGCTAGCCCAGCGCCTCTGCGCCGCCACCGGGCCCGACAGCCCGCTCCAGCGCGTGTTTTTTTCCGACAACGGCTCCACCGCCATCGAATCCGCCGTCCGCATGGCCCTGCAATACTGGGCTCAAAACGGACAACCTCAGCGCACCCAGCTGGCCGCCTTTGACCGCGCCTATCATGGAGACACCCTCGGAGCTGTCTCCCTCGGAGGCATCGCCGCCTTTCGCGGCGTGCCCGACCACGTCGGATACCCCGTCACCCGCCTCACCGGACTCGAAAACCTGCACGCCCTCCCTGAGGCCACCACCCGTCAGCTCGCCGCCATCGTCATCGAGCCCCTGATCCAAGGAGCCGCCGGCATGCGCCTCTGGCCCCCCGGCCTGCTGCGCGGCCTCGCCGCCTGGTGCCGGGAGCACGACGTCTTCCTCATCCTTGACGAAGTCATGACCGGATTTGGTCGCACGGGCAGCCTCTTCGCCTGCCAGCAGGAAGGCGTCATCCCCGACTTCCTCGCCCTCGCCAAAGGCCTCACCGGCGGCACCGTCCCCCTCGCCGCCACCCTCACCACCGAGCGCGTATTTCAGGGCTTCCTCGGCCTCCCGGAAGAAGAACGCACCTTCTACTACGGCCACAGCTACACCGCCTACCCCCTCGGCTGCGCTGCCGCCCTCGCCAGCCTTGACGTCTTCGAAGAAGAGCACGTCCTCGCCCAACTGCCCGCCAAGGAACACGCCCTTCGCCAAGCGCTCGAACCCTTCTCCCAGCTTCCCCACGTCGCCGAAATTCGCCAATGCGGCCTCATCGCCGGCATCGATCTCGTCGCCAGCCGCGAGCCCCTGCGACCCTTTCCGCCTGCCGCGCGCCTCGGCGCACGCGTCTGTCAAGCCGCCCGGGATGAAGGCCTGCTCACCCGCCCCATCCGCGACACCCTCGTCCTTATGCCCCCCCTGGCCGCCACCGAGATTCAGATTCAAGAAATGGCCGCCCGCCTCCTCCGAGCCACCCACCGCGTCATCACCTGATGTTTTTCAGCGGAAAAGACAACCCCATGATGAGACTGCGTGGCACCCCTCACCTCTGAGCCAGAGCGGCCACTTGAATAGCTTGTAGCTCCCCGCAACGGCGAACGAAGTGGGCTCGGGGTTGACCTGGGGGTTGCTTTCGCGTTTTCTGCCCGCCCTTCACCATGCCGAGCCACGCCATCACTTTCAGCACCTTCAACGTCAATGGCATCCGCGCCGCCCTGAAAAAGGGCCTCGCGGAGTACTTGGAAGCTGGGTCGGCGGACATCGTTTGCCTGCAGGAGGTCAAGGCGGAGGCGGATCAGGTGGATTTGTCCTGGCTGAAATATGACCATGCAGTCTGGAACAGCGCCGCAAAGAAGGGCTACTCCGGCACGCTGGTGCTGAGTCGCCTGCCGATGCTGGGCTACACCCTGGGGCTGGGCGCGCAGGCCCATGACCAGGAGGGCCGTCTGATCACAGTGGAGTATCCGCGCTTTTTCCTCGTCAACGTTTACACGCCCAATGCCAAGGCGGGACTGGCCCGACTGCCCTATCGATTGGAATGGGACGCAGCTTTCCGCTCCCACATCCTGGCGCTGGAGCAGAAGAAGCCCGTCCTGGTGTGTGGAGATTTGAATTGCGCGCATGAGGAGATCGATCTGGCCAATCCGGCGTCCAATCGCAAAAACCCGGGGTTTAGCGATGCGGAACGAGCCAGTTTCTCCCAGCATCTGGACGCGGGCCTGCTCGATGTTCTGCGGGTGTTTGAGCCGAACACACCCGGTCTTTACACTTGGTGGACCATGCGCACCGGCGGTAGCGCGCGGGAAAAAAACATCGGATGGCGGCTCGACTACTGGCTGGCTTCAGCGGCGCTGCGGGCTGAGTTAGATTCCTGCACCATCCGCACGGATGTTTATGGGTCGGATCACTGTCCGGTGGAGTTGGTGGCGCGGCTGGGCTGACTCAAAACGCCCTGCAACCAAGCGCGGGCAGCGGCACGCTCTGGCAGCGGTCGCAGCAACCAGGCGTCGCTGTGATTGCGGAAGGGGATGGCTTGAAATGTCCATTCCCCCGTCACGCCACAGCCCTCCAAATACGCCTGCGTGGCCTGCACGCTGCCTTCATGACTGATCCACTGCGGTCGGCCCCCGAGGCGCTGCAGGCGACGCAGCGCACTGGCGCGATCTGCCCCAGCATACGGCCACCTCTCGCGCACGCCATCGTAGTGACTGTGGCAGAAAAAAGCCCGCCACAGTCTCGCGATGGCGTCGTCATGCAGCCCGATGAAATTGCAGCCGATGGCCCCACGCGAGAAGCCACAAAGGATCACCCGCTGCTCATCTCCCTGCCACTGGCGGCAGACTTCCCGCACGGTCGCGATCGCATACCGCTTGGTCTGCTCGACATCGCCCCACCAAGTTTCGGCCGCGCGCAGACCCGTCGCGGTTTTTTCCACAAACGGCAGGCACAGCCACAGGCACCCCTGCCCTCCACTGAGGCCGTAACCCAACCTGGATCCCTCCACGGTGCCATCGCAGCGGTCACCAAAGGCATTGCGATAGCCGCCATTGCCCGCGTACTCCACCAGCACCGGCCAGCTCCGATCCGGCGTCCAGTCGGTCGGCAAATAGAGCAGATGATGCAGGTCCTCGCTCCGCCAACCTGAGGTGGTCAAAGCCACCCGCCTCCCAGGAGCGGGCGGTCCCGGTGACAGCTCGGGGATCTGCAAATCCGGCGGCACAGTGGAGAGATCGGCCAGCGGCGGCACGGCATCTGCCGCCACTCCGCGCAGGCAGAACAGGCCATGAAGCAAAGCAATCGTCCAGCGCAGCATACCGCGCCATGCTGCCCTGGCCCATTCCATTTTCCCAGCAAAAAACCGCGGCACCCACCTCAAGCTCTCACCGGCGGATTCAAGCCCGAGCCCGCACGAGTGGCCTGCCGAGCGGGCAGCCAACCCGCCGCAGCCGTCGCGGCGACGGTCAGCAGGCTGGCACCCAGGAGGAAACCCCAGGGCAGATGAAACTGAATGGTCCAACCAAAGCTTTGCGGATTGATCACGCGAATCAGCAGCAGCGATAGCACCCACCCTGCCGCCAATCCCAGCAGCTGGCTCACCGCCCCCAGCAGACCTGCCTCGATCCACACCGTGCGCCGCACCTGACGCGGCTCCGCACCGGCGAGCCGCAGCAGGCGGATCTCCTCCCGCCGATCCAGGATCAGAGTCAAAAGCGTGGCCGCCACACCCGCCATCGCCACCAGGATCGCGATCAATTCCAGCGCCCAGGTGATGGCAAAGGTCGCGTCGAAAATGCGCAGCACCTCCGCCCTCAGGGAGGCATTGGTAAAAAACATCACCCGCGTCCCTGCCGTCCTCCGCAGCAGCTCTTGACGCACCTCATCCGGATCAAATCCAGCGCGCGTGTAGATAGCGAGGTGGGTCGGATTGGCCTCGCCAAACCAGCGCTCAAACAGCGCCTGATCCATCGTCAAAGTGCCACGATCCGACGAGTAATCGTAAAACACCGCCACGATCGGAAAGCGAGCCGGACCGTGAGGCGTCTCCAGCTGCACCTCGTCGCCCGCTCCCAGGTCGAAGCGCCGCTCGAACGCCTCCGACACCAGCACCCCCTCCCCCTCCAGCGCCCGCCGCAGCAGCCTCTCCCGATCTCCCGCCGTCTTCAGCGCCAGCCGACCCGGTCGCTCCAGCAGCAGCGGCAGATCTCCCGTTCCCAGTTTGATCAGGCGATCTCGAAACGGCAGATCCAGCGAGCGATACCCCTCCACCGCCTCCACCGCAGGATGCGACCGCACCGTCTCCACCGTGGCTCGCGAAAAGGCCGGAGCCCCCGTGCTGCGGGGCGGCTGGGCCGGACGCGCGTAGAGATCGGCCCCCATCGACTGCGCCACCCAGACCACCACCGTTTGGCGGAAGCTCGACACCATGATGGCGATGGCGATCGTCAGAGAAAGGCTCACCGCCAGGGCTGCCACCGACACCGCAAGCCGACTCGATGAGCCCCTCACCTGCGCCAGCGCCAGCTGCCCCTCCAGCCCGAGCCACGCCCCTGCCCGCCCGCTCAGCAGTCGTCCCGGCAAGGCCAACGCAGGTCCCGCCAGCAGCGCCACCACCGCCACCGCGCAGCCTGCCGCAGCGAACCCCCAAAGCGGCAGCCCAGCCACCGGCGGCAGTTGCATCAGCAGAAAACCCACCCCCGCCAAAACCACCCCACCCCCCACCCCCCCCCCCCCCTCCGCGGGGCGCCGCCCCCCCCCCGACAACGCGGGCCCCCGCCCCGCCCCGCGGGCGGCGCCCCCGCCCCCCCCCCCCCCCGCGCCCGGGGGCGGGGGGGGGGG
>JAGRPD010000392.1 GCA_020439875.1 Verrucomicrobiales bacterium | reverse complement strand
AGCCTGGGGCAAAATTTTTTGGTGGATGAGGACTTGGCGCGATGGATCGCGGACCAGGTGGAGCCGGATGGCGCGCCGTTGGTGATCGAGGCGGGGCCGGGACTGCGTGCGCTGACGCAGCACCTCGAGGACCGGCCCAAGCACCTGCTGCTGGTGGAAAAAGATCGGGAACTGGTGGCGACGCTGCGTGAGCACTACCTGGATGAGCCGGGGGTGACGGTGCTGGAGGCAGACGCTACCCGCTTCGATCTGCGGCCCTGGTATGCGTATGGAGAGGTGGGTTTCATCGGCAATCTGCCCTACTCCGTGGGGGGTGAAATTTTGCGCCACGTGTTGACGCCGCCGACCCCCGTGAGGCGCGCGGTTTTCATGCTGCAAAAGGAGGTGTGCCAACGGCTGGCGGCGGTGCCGGGCGCGGCGGGCTGCGGTGCATTGTCGGCGCTGGTCCAGGTGGATTGGGAGGTGGAAATGCTGCGGGTGGTGCCGCCAGAGGTGTTCCGCCCGCGCCCGAAGGTGGACTCTGCCGTGGTGCGTCTGACGCCGCGAGATCCCGCTTCTCTTCCGGTGTTTGATCGGCGGGTGTTTGATCGGCTGGTGCGGGTGGGGTTTGGGCAGCGGCGCAAGCAGTTAAAGAACCTCCTGCCGCCGGGGCCAGACACCTGGGAGGCGGCGGCTGCGGCGGTGGGGCTGCTGGTGACGGCGCGGGCGGAGGAGCTGAGCCTGCTGCAATGGGTGGCGTTGGCGCGCTGGTATGAGGGGCGGGGAGCCACACCCGATGAGGGGCAGAGCGGGGAGGAGAGGTTTGATGTGGTGGATGAATGGGACGCTGTGATTGGGCAAGAAACCCGGGCGCAGGTTCATGCCACGGGGTTGCGACATCGGGCTGTCCATCTGCTGATTTGGAATGGTCGTGGCGAGGTCTTTTTGCAGCAGCGTTCCCATCTGAAAGACGTGGCTCCATTGAAATGGGATAGCAGCGCGGCGGGCCATTTGGACGCGGGTGAGACCTACGCGCAGGCGGCCGTGCGGGAGCTGAGGGAGGAGGCGGGCATCGCGGTGGAGACGACGGAGCGGGTGCTGAAGATCCCAGCCTCTGCGGCCACGGGGCATGAATTTGTGGAACTGCATCAGGTGAAAACCAGTGGGCGCATTCACTGGCCGCCCGAGGAGGTGCGAACGGGGGAGTGGTTCCTGCCGGAGCAGCTGGACGACTGGATTGAGCGCAGGCCGTCGGATTTCGCTGGCGGCTTCATCACCTGCTGGAAGGCGTGGCGGCAGGCTGGTAGTCCCATGCCGAGTCTGTGATATTGGATGCCCAGCAGGCCTGAGGGAAGGCGTCTGGCGGAATCGTGGGCGAAAAAAAGCCCGACTCACGGTAGCGCGAGTCGGGCGGGGAGAGAGGTTTTTGGAGAGTCAGCGGTTAGGCGCGGCCGAGGTAGCTGCCGTCTTCCGTTTTGATGCTGAGTTTTTCGCCAGGATTGATGAAAAGCGGCACCTGCACCACCAGACCGGTTTCCATGGTGGCGGCTTTATAGACGTTGTTGGCGGAGTCACCTTTGACGCCCTCGGGGGCTTCGGTCACTTCCATGACGATGGAGGCGGGCAGTTCCACGGCGGAGATCACGTCATCGGCGAAGACGAGGGTGTACTTCTGGCCTTCGATGAGGTAGTTCTTTTGATCTTTGACAATGTCATCCCCGACCAGGACGTCTTCGAAGGTCTCGGGATGCATGAAGTGGTAGCCTTCTTGGTCGATGTAGCTGAGTTCATGCGGCTCCCGCTCCATGGTGACCCCTTCCAGGGATTCGTTGGAGGTGAGACGGAGGTTGTGGACGCGCCCTGTGGCGATGCTTTTGATGGACATCTGCACGTAGGACGCCATCCGAGGCGGCGTTTTCAGCTCGGTGTCCGTGACCACACAGACATCGCCATTGTAACGAACAGCGTGGCCGCGACGAAGGTTGATAACAGGCGTAGAAGGCATGAACCGTCTTGTTTAATCCCTTCCCCGCGCATTGCAACTGGCTTCTGCCGCAGGTCTGGGCTCGCCATGAAGATGCTGCGCGCGGGCGGACCCTGTCGCGGCTGGCTGAAGGGATGGATTACTTTTCCTTGTAGGGCAGGGCGCGGGGGACTGCGCTCAGATCAGTTTGGCCGCCAAATTCGAGGGTGGGCTGCATCAGGGCGCTGCGGTGAGCTTCGAGCTGGTTGGGGGTGGCCAAGGAGGCGGTGTGACTGATGATGTTGGGCTGAATGAAGATGAGCAGCTCGTCCCGGCTGGTGGTTTTGGCGGTGGTGCCGAACAGATGCTTGATGACGGGTACTCGGCGCAGGAAGAAGGTGCCGTTCTCGGTCTTCTGCTCGCGCTCGGTGATCAGACCGCCGAGGACGATGGTCTGGCCATTTTTCACGGTGACGGTGGTGACGAGTTCCTGGGTGCTGAGGGTGGGGATGGTGTTGCCGGAGATGATTTGTTCTCCGATGACGTTGTCGTTGATCTGGGCGATGCGGAGGGTGACCTCGTCGTCAGAATTGATGAGGGGCACGACTTCCAGTTTCAGCACGACGTCGCGGTAGTCGATGCTGGCGCTGGTGGAGGCGATGCCGCCGACGCCGGCTCCGTTGGAGAGGATCTGGGTGGGTACGGCGATGCGTTGACCTGAGGAGATGACGGCTTTGCCGTTGTTGGTGGTGTAAACGCTGGGGCGGGAAAGGACTTTAAAATTCCGTTGAGCGTCCAAAAGGTTGAGGTAACGCGAGAGCGCGCCGACTTGACCGTAGAGGCCGAGGGAATTGAACGAGGCACCGCCACCACCAGGGATGAGCTGGAGGATGCCGGGCTCAAGCAGACCGGTCTCACTGTTGAAGGTGCCGGTGCGGCTGAGGGATCCGGTGCCGGTGGAGGTGGCAAAGCCGGTGGCGTCAATGTTGGTGTCACGCCCAAAGGTGTCGGTCTGCGTGAAGGAAGAACTACGGCTGGTGCTGCCTTGCTGCACGCTGAAGTCATCCAGCAGGCGGAGGAAATCGAAGCCGACTTTGTACTCATTGCCGAGGGTCAGCTGGCCGATGATGGTGGAAATGTAGATTTGCTGCGGGCGGACGTCGATTTCCTCGAGCAATTGATCGATGATCTGCAGATGCTCCGGGGAGCCGGAGACGATGAGGCTGTTGGATTGGGCATCGGCGATGAGCAGGGTGCGCCCGACGACGACGGACTGCGGAGCGGCGTATTGCTCGGGGTCATCGAGCAGGGAGCGGTTGGAGTTTCCTCCGAAGCCGGTGCCGCCACCGAGACCGCCGCCGAAGCTGCCAGCCAAGCCGCCATCACCCCGCTGGGCGCTGGTGGAGGGGGTGTTGTTGGAGACGCTGGGTCCGCCGGTGCGGCGGGGTGAGCCGCCGCTGATGCCGGAGCCGCCTTCGGCCTGGATGTCGGTGTCGCGTGAGAGGGCGTCGTAGGCCACGGGCATGAAGTCGGTGACGTTCATGAAGTTGAGCTTCCGCTTCATGAAGGTGAGACCATCGCTCTGTTGATCGAGCTTTTCCACCAGTCCCTTGATGTAGGTGATGTCCACAGGGCGGGCGATGACGAGCAGGCTGTTGGTGCGCCGATCAGGGATGACCCGCACCTTTGCGGCGGTGGGGTTGGTGGCGGCGGTGTTGCTGACGCCGGCCGGGTTTGGCGCTGCTCCGGGAGCACCGGGTTGCTGGGCGGCGGGATTGGAGGTGGCGGGTGCACCGGCGGCGGAGTCTTTTTCGGACTCTTGGTAAATTTCGTTGATGATTTCCGCGATGCGCTCGGCGTCGGACCGCTCCAGGGCGATGAATTCGTTGGCGATCTCGGCCGGGGGTACGTCAATGATTTGGGCGATGTTCCAGAGGCTGCGGACGGTGTCGGAATTCTCCGTGATGATGACGGCGGAGGAGTTCAGAACGGGGGTGATGGAGCCGTAGGCATGCAGTTTGAGAACTTCCTGAAAAGCCTTGGCGGCCTCCTCGGGGGAGATGTGCTGCAGCGGCAGGACGAAATGGATGACTTGCTCATCAGCGGGCAGATCGTGAATCGAGTTGAAGACGGGCAATCCCTCGACGGCGAGATCCTTACCGCCGCTGTGGTGAATGAGCATCATGGTGTCATCATCCTTGGGGATCATGGCGTAACCATTGAGCAGCAAGGTGGCGTGGATGAACTGGATGGCGGCCTCTTTGGTGAGGGGGCGCGGGGCGATGATGCGCAGGGGCTCGCCTTGAAGGGAGGAGTCGAGGATGATCTTTTTCCCCGTGAGTTGAGTGTAAAAGGGGATGATGGCCTGGACGGGCGTGTTGGGGAAGTTGACTTTGACGGAACCTCCCTCGCCGATGCTGGAGCCTCCAAAGTCGCTGGGACTGCCGGGGCCGGTGGGTGAGAGGGATTGTGCGCCGAGGACGAGAGGGAGCATCATGCCAACGCTGATGATCGCAGCGTGAAGGCGAAGAGGGGCAGGGAATGGGCAAAAGTTCGGCATAATTTACGGTAAATATAGAAAAGATGGAAATAAACACAAGCCAAATTGTTTATTATTTTTAAATTTATGGAATTTAAGACATTCCGGCCCTTTGTGCACCTCTTTTGGGGCTCTCATCGGGGCTCTCGGGCACATTTTCCAGCAGCCCTCACCCTGGTGGCTGCGCGCCAGAGGGAGGGCAGCGTCGTCTCTTTCGGTCCGAGAGATTTTGGACGATGAGTGGGACGAGGATT
>JAGRPD010000391.1 GCA_020439875.1 Verrucomicrobiales bacterium | reverse complement strand
GAGGATCGCGATGGCGATGGCCGGGCAGATCATCAAAACGTCTTTGCCGGTCCCTTCAACGGCCCTCTGGATGGCACGGCGGCGGGTCTGCTGATGCATCACGGCGATCTCTGGTTCACCTGCATCCCGCATCTCTGGAAATTGCGCGATGCCGATGGCGATGGCCAGGCCGAAGTGCAGGAAAAGGTCTTCACCGGCTTCGGCGTGCGCGATGCCTTCCGCGGCCACGATGAGCACGGCCTCATCCTCGGCCCCGATGGCTGGCTGTACTTCAACATGGCAGATCGCGGTTACAACATCGCCCTGCCCGATGGCAGCCGGTTGTTTGACCCGATGGATGTCGGCCGCGGCGCGGTCTATCGCTGCCGTTTGGACGGCTCCGATCTTCACGTCTTTTACTGCGGCCTGCGCAACGCCCAGGAGATGGCGTTTGATGAATTCGGTCAGCTTTTCACCGTGGACAACAACTCGGATGCTGGCGATGAAGCCCGCCTCGTCCACGTCCTCGAAGGCGGCGACAGCGGCTGGTCGATGGTCTTTCAATACGGCACTCCAGCTCACACCGTGACGCCGACGAATCGCGGCCTGTGGCATGGGGAAAAACTCTGGCACCTGCAGCATGAGGGCCAGCCCGCCTGGATCCTGCCTCCGCTGGCGCACTTTACCAACGGCCCCTCTGGCATGGTTCACGAGCCGGGTGTCACCGCGCTCGGACCCAAGTGGCGCGGCTCGTTCTTCGTGGTGGATTTCAAAGGAGACCCAGCCAACACCGGCATCTGGAATTTCAAAGTGCGACCTCGCGGGGCCGGTTTCGAACTCGATGGCCTGGAAAAGTTTGTCTGGAACGTCGCCGCTACCGACTGCGATTTCGGACCTGATGGCCGCTTTTATTTGACGGACTTCATGACGGGCTGGGTCGGCACCGGAGAGGGTCGCATCTGGGCGCTGTCCCATCCTGCCGCCGTCCAAGATCCCGCCGTCGAGGAAGTCCGCACCCTGCTGGCCGAGGATCTCGAAAACTGGCCTACCGATCGGCTCGCCCCCCTGCTCTCCCACGCTGACGCCCGGATCCGCCTCCGCGCGCAATACGCCCTAGCCGGAGGAGATGCGGATGCAGCGCTCAAGATTTTCACCGCTCAGAGCCAGCCCGGAGCCACCACCGTGCCGCGTCTGCACGGCATCTGGGGCCTGTCCATGCTGCGCGGCGGGGTCGGCATCCCGGCGCTGATCGCTCGGGTGAACGACTCCGACCCGCAGGTGCGCCAACAAGCCGCCCGCATGCTGGGAGATCTCCACGCCGAAACCGCCGCTGGGGCATTGCTCTCGCAGTGGCAAACCGACGGTCAGCCCTCTGTCATCAGCCAGCTCGCCATCGCTCTGGGAAAACTGCACGCCGAAGCCGCCGCGCCCCTGGTTTTGACCCGACTCGCCGACAACGCCGATCAAGACGTCTTCCTCCGTCACTCCCTCGCTCTCGGCCTCAGCGGCATGCAGGGAGCCGATGCCCTCGCAGCGCTGGCCAGCCACGATTCCCGCTCAGTCCGCCTCGGAGCCGTGCTCGCCCTGCGCCAGCAGCGCAGCCCCTCGCTCGCTGCCTTCCTCGACGATGCCGATGACGGCGTCGCCGCCGAGGCCATCCGCGCCATTTACGACCTGCCTGGCATCGACGCCATGAGCCAAGTCGGAGCCCTGCTCGAAGATCACCCACGCGTCCTGCATTTTCCTGAATTCACCGCGCTGCGTGTCCTTCACGCCGCCGCCCGCAGTGGTCAGGCAGCGCTGGTCGCCTCCTGGGCCGTTGAGCCGCAAGCCTCCGTCCCCTCGCGGTTGGAGGCCCTCCACCTCCTCGCCACCTGGGCTCAACCGGATGCTTTTGACCGCGTCACCGGCTACCACCGCCCCCAGGCTGAACGTCCCGCCCAGCCCGCACAGGCCGCCCTCACTGCCGTGCTCGATTCCCTGTTTGAGGCCGATCCTCAAATCGTCCAGCACAGCCTCGCCGCCGCCGCCAGCCTCCAGGTCCCCGTCGCTGAGCCCGTCCTCCTCAGCATGGCGCGCGACACCCAACTCACGCCCGAACTCCGCGCTGACCTGCTCGACCGGCTCCACGCCCAAGCCTCCCCCCAGCTCACCCCGCTCATTCAGGAGCTACTCACCCTCCCCACGACCCGCGGCCCCCTGCGCATCACCGCCGCCCGACTCCTCGCCCTGACGGATCCCACACGCGGACTCGATCAGCTGCTCCACATCATCACGTCTGATCAGGTCGCCCTGCGCCAGCGCCAAGCCGCCGTCGCCGCACTCGCCACAGTGAAAGCCCCCGCCGCCGCGCAGCACCTCGCCCGCCTCGTCGCCGCCATCAATGCCGGTCAGCTCGATCCAGGTCTCGCGCTCGATGTTCTGGAGGCCGCCCGCCAAACCGCCGCCCAGCCCGCCGCGCAAGAACTCGCCACTTGGGATGCAGCTCACCCCGCCACCGATCTCCTCGCCCCCCTCCAGCCCTGCCTCCAGGGCGGTGATGCCCAACGCGGTCGTCAGGTCTTTGCCGACAACCTCGCCGCGCAGTGCATGCGCTGTCACAAAGTGCAAGGTGGCGGAGGCATGGCCGGACCCGAGCTTTCCCAAGTCGGCGTCTCCGAGCGTGCCTCGCCCAGCTACTTTTTGGAATCCCTCGTCAATCCCTCCGCCTTCATCGTCCCCGGATACGGCACGGCCGCCGTCACCCTCAAAGACGGCAGCTCCATCAGCGGCGTGCTCAAAGCCGAAACCCAAGATCACCTCACCTTGCAGGACGCCGCAGGCAGTGATCGCGTCATCCCCACCGCCGACATCGCCGAACGCAGCCCCACCATCTCCTCCATGCCTCCGATGGGCCTCATCCTCACCCAGCGTGAGATCCGCGACGTCATCGCCTACCTCCTCAGCCTTGGCAAAGATGGCAAAGCCTTCATTGAATAACCGCCACCGAGTCACACCGCTGACACACCTTCACGGTTGACGCCTCTCTCCTCACCGCTCAGATGCACCGCACCGAATGATCGAGTATATCAAAATCTGCCGACCCGACCACTGGCTCAAAAACATCTTCATTGTCTTTGGCCACGTCGTCGCCCTCACCCTCGTGCTCGACTTTCACGTCACGCATGAGGTCATCGTCCGCGCCCTCCTCTCCCTCATTCCCGCCTGCCTCATCGCATCGGCCAACTACGTGCTCAACGAGATCCTCGACGCGCCGTACGACGCCATGCACCCCACCAAAAAGCACCGCGGCATCCCCGCCGGGCGCGTCAAAGTCAGCATCCTCTGGTGGATCATGGTCGGTCTCATCGCCGGGGGGTTCCTGCTCGCCCAATGGTGGGGATTCAACTGGGCCTATCAAGCCGCCCTGCTGCTGCTCCTCCTCAGCGGCTTGGTTTACAACGTCCCTCCACTTCGGCTCAAAGATCGCGCCTTTGCTGATGTCATTGCCGAGTCCTTCAACAACCCCATCCGCCTCTGGCTCGGCTACTACGCCCTGGTCGAACCGCGCTTTGTCCCCCCTCTCTCCATCGTGCTCTCCTGGTGGTTCTTCGGTGCCCTCTTGATGACGGGAAAACGCTACGCCGAGTATCGCTTCATTGGCGATGCCGAACTCAGTGGTCGCTACCGCCGCTCCTTCCGCACCTACACGGAAAAATCGCTGATCCTCGCCATGATCGCCTACGCCAACTTGTTTTGCTTTTGCGCCGGCGTCGCCATGGCCGTCTATGAGCCGCTCAACAATCTCGTCCTCGTCGCTCCCGTCATCATCGGTGCCGTGCTCGTCTATTTCCATCACGCCATGAAGGAAGAAGCCGCCCGGCTCGAGCCCGAGCAGCTCCTGCGCAACCCCTGGATCATCCTCTGCACCATCCTCACCGCCGGACTCACCTTGTGGCTCCTCACCACCGACAAGCCCTACGCCAAGATGCTGCACCTGCTGGGCCCACTCACGCTTTGAGGCCCTCATTCCAAACAGCGCCTCAACGTGGAATGGCCCCCGGTGTCTAAAACACCGATTGAATGACCACGCACTCCTCGCGTTTGGTCAACCTGAGAACCCTAGATCAAAGTCAAGCCATGGACACCCCTCCTGCCACCACCTCACCTGCCGTCAGCCACCGCAGCTGGAAAAAACCCGTCCTCATCACCCTAGGCATTGTCGTCGCCTGCTGCGGCATCACCGCCGCCGCCACGGGCTGGTGGGTCAAACACAACTTCTACGCCTCTCCCCTCCGGCCCGTCATGCTCAACGCGCGGGAAGACGCCGTGTTGGATGAAAAAATCCACACCCTGGAAAGCCCCGCTGAAGCGCCCGACACGCAACGCACCCTCACCGTCTCGGAAAAAGAGATCAACGCCTTCCTCGCCCGTCAGGGCATCGGCGAGCAAGTGCGCGTCAACCTCGGGCAAGACAACATCACCGCCAACTTCCTCCTCCCCATCGCTGATGACGCCCCGCTTTTCGCTGGCACCACCCTGCGCCTGCGCATCGCCTTGGGAACTCTGATGGATGCCACTGGCAAGCTCGTCATCAAAGTCAACGACGTCAGTGTCGGCGGCGTTCCCCTGCCCAATGCTTGGCTCGGTGACATCAAAGGAGTCGATCTCGTCGCCAACCAAATCGGCTCCGATCCAGCCCTCCAGCGCTTTGCAGCAGGCATCAAAGCCTTCACCGTAGGCGACGAAAGTCTGCAAATTGTGCTCAACGAGTGAGCCAATCTTTCACAGAGCCGAGTGAATTTTTCACAAAAATCAGTGTGTTTCACGGTTGCACAAATCGTTCGACCCGCTTAAATGGTTGGAAGCTGGGCATTTAAATCAAACTCAACCCCCGGCGATCCAACACCAACTCAAATATGAAATCACTCGTCACCCTCCTCGCCGCTGTCGCGTTCTCCGGTGCTGCTATCGCCGGCCCCGTCAGCTACGGCAAAAACGTCTCCAAAACCCCCGTTCTCCCTCCTCCGGCTCCAACCGGCTGCGACTGCTTCGGCCCTGGCCTGGCAGTTGGCGTGTTTGGCGGCGCTCTTCTGAGCGATGCTGATGACGTTCTGGGCGGCGGTGTGCTGATGGAATACGCGTTCAATCCTTACATCGCGATCCAAGGCTCCTATGGCCTTTACGCGACGGACAGTGAGCACCACGCGTTCGACGGCGCTCTGATCCTGCGCTACCCCATCACCTCCATCTGCGTGGCTCCCTACGCTCTGGTCGGCGGTGGCTTCTCCACCAACTCCGCAAATGACGGTCACTTCACCCTCGGTGGCGGCCTGGAAGCTCGTATTCCTTCCGCCAACTGCATGGGCATCTTCGCCGACGCGGCTTACAACTTCGCCAACGACATCCCTGATCACACGATCATCCGTCTTGGTGTGAAGTTCCCGTTCTAAGTTGAACTGGAGTTCATAACTCACTCTGAGGAGCACTCGCCCAGCGAGTGCTCCTTTTTTTATCCCTTCATCGCATCGCAAGCTCAACTCCCACACGTTGTTCACGCCTCAGAGAGTCGGCAGGTGCATCGATCCGCAGCACGTGTTGAGAGTGACTCGCCGTCAACCATTCAAACCGAATCTCCGAGTCATCCTGTTTGCACGCCCACTCACCCGAGCCGCGTTTTCGTTCGAAATTCCCCCTCCACATTCCAGTTGACGACGTCGGATCGGCCCCTATCTTCCCCGCCCTTTTCAACCCCTCCATCCTCTTACCCCCTCATTCATGCGCGAAGTCCAAGTCCGTAAAGGTGAGCCCGTCGATCGGGCATTGAAGCGTCTCAAAACCAAGCTGGAGATGGAAGGCATCCTTGAAGAAATGCGCCGCCTTCGCTCCCATGAAAACAAGACCGAGCGCCTGCGTCGCAAGGCCCGCGCCGCCGCCAAGCGTGGCAAAGTGCGTTTCCGCTTCTCCATGCCGAAGCCTGCAGAGAAAGCTGAAGGCGCTCCCACCGCCTAATTTCGCCACGGGTTGAAGTTTCCTCAAAAGGCCAGTCTCCATCCAGGAGCTGGTCTTTTTTCATGCCCGGATTTCAGCGGGTGGCAACGCGATCGACGAATCCAGCGAATCCGCTACTCCTTGCTCTCCAGCAATTGCAGAACAAACAGCAGGCGACCTTTGCGCCACTTCGGTCCGGCGATGAACAGCGGGCTCTCGGGGCGCAGCACAGCGTCGGTTTTGACCAACACCTGATCTTCCTGCCAAAACTGCAGGTGCAATGCCACACCGCCGCCCTCGGCCGGTCCTTTGGAATCGACTTTCAAAAACAAATCCGCCGAAGGCACCACCCAGGATTCGTACTCTCGGAACACATCCTGCGTATGATCCCCCAGGATCTCAAAATGCCGCTGGGGAAAGGCCTTTCCCAAACGCGCGGCCAAATCTCCCACCACCTTCGGAGCGGCTGCCTGAGAGCCGGTCAGATCGGCAGCATCATCCACCGCATACACTAGGGCACCCCACACCTTGCCATCCGTGGCAGGCACTGCTGTGCCGACTGGTCGCGGCTTGGACGGCGGCTCCTGGGCCAGCGCGAGGCTCGCCCCCCCGGCCAAAAGGAAGAGGGCGATCCAGGAGCGGGGCGACATGGACAGATTCATCATGAAATTACCGGGAGCGGGGCGACCACGGATGCGGACGTCCCTGTGCATCGAGACTCATCACCAGCAGCGGCGTACCCGTGGCATCATGAAAACTCGCCACTTGGCCACCACGATCCTGCTGCGCATGATCCACCCGCAGACCCGCCACCTTTTTCTCCGCCGGGATCTCCGGCAGACCATCGAGTTCCAGCACCGTGGCCCCCGCAGCGGTCGAGTGATAGGTGTGGGCCGTGACACTCGGATTCGGCGTGTAAGAACTGGTCACCCAGGTGGAATCCGCAGAGCGCGAATCGGCAGCAGGCCGCATCACCACCAACAGCGCCACCAGAGCAGCCGCTGCCGCGAAACCCCAGGGCGAGGCCACACTGCGAAAGAGCTGGCGCAACCAGCCGCCCTCCGCCACTGGACGCCGACTTGAATCGGACTCCTGGGCGATGCGGACCTGAATCTGCGAGTTAAAAAAGTCAGCATGCGGCACCTGCATGTCAGCGGGCATCTCTGCGCGCAGCAGGTCCGTAAGATGGCGCGCCTGCTCCACCTCGGCCCGTAGGTCGGGGTCCGATTCCAGGCGTTTTTCAAAAGCCGCGCTCTCAGCCGGGGTCATTTCCCCGTCCATCCAGCGCATCCATTCATGATCTTCAGGGGGTGTTTTCATGGCAGTTAGGGGCGTTCATCTTGCAGCAGGTTTTGAAGGTTTTTTCGGGCGTAAAACAGGCGCGACATCACCGTGCCGATCGAGCAACCCGCCGTCTCAGCAATCTCCTCGTACGACAGGCCCTCGACCTCCCGCAGCAGGATGACCTGACGGTGCTCTTCACTCAGCGTATCCATCGCGGCGCGGATGCGCTGCCCAAGCTCCGCGTGCCGCAGAGCCTTGTCGGGCGCGGGAGCCTGCCGGGGCGCGGTCTCTGCACCCGCCGCCACCTGGTGGTCCGTACGGCTGTCGTCAAACTCCTCCCGAGATTGGATCTTCTTTTTCCGCAGCCAGTCGTAGGCCACATTGTGGGTGATGCGGTACAGCCAGGTGAAGAAAGCGGAGTCTCCCTTGAATCGCGGCAGGGCCCGCCAGGCCTTGATGAAGGCCTCTTGCGCGAGGTCCCAGGCCTCGGTTTCATTGTGGACGAGATGGTAAGTCATGGCATACACCCGGCCCCGATATTTCGTCACCAACGCGTCAAACGCGCGGGTGTCCCCCTCCTGACAACGACGCACCAAATCCAAATCCTCAGCAGGATCAGTGTCAGGTGGCGCAGCGGTCTCAGAGGGCATTGACGGAGACAGTAACCCTTCCGACGGCGGCGGCGAAACATTTATTCATCCGCTTTACGTCCACCACCGGTTGCGACCCCGCCCATCCCGCTTAATATCTCGGGTGTGATCCAGATCGTCTTCAACGAAATCAGCGCAGCCGAACTCTCCCGACTGCCCACCCAAATCCAGTTTCAGCTGCTGGAGGCCCTCAACATCACCGCTGCCGACTTGGAGCCGGGCGTTTTGGAAAAGCGCTTTGGCGTGCTCGAAAGAGACGGCCACAAGCTCTACCGCTGCCGCACCGATGATCATCGCATCTACTTTGCCCGTGATGGGAACAACCTCGTCGTCCACCGCGTCCTCAGCCGCAACTCCCTGCAGGATTTCCTGTTTCGCAGCAACCTCCCCGGCAGTGGCGAAGACGAAGAGCTGGCTCAGTCCAAACATTTTTGGAAACTCATCGACGAAGGAGCCCGCACCCTGCGCGCCATCTAGGTCATGGCTGCCCTGACTCTGGAAGCCCTGCTCGCCGATGAAACGCTGCGCCGCCGGGAATTCCCCGTGGCAGAAGAAGCGGTCTTTCTCGGCCACGCCGGCGTCACCATCCTGCCGCGGCGCGTCGCCGCCGCCATGCAGGACCATGCCGAGCAGTCCTGCCGCCGCATGCAGGAATACCCCGAAGCCTGGCGCGCCGTCCATCAAACCCGCGCCGTCGCCGCCCAACTCATCGGAGCCCATCTGGATGAAATCTCCCTGCTCGGCCCCACCTCGCTAGGCCTGAACCTCGTCGCCCACGGCCTATCGTGGCAGCCAGGCGATGAAGTCATTTGCCATGGCGACGACTACCCCGCCAACGTCTATCCCTGGACCGACCTCGAACGTCATGGCGTCGTCGTCAAACGCCTCCAGCCCGACCAACCCGGAGCCATCACCCCGCAGCTCATCTCCCGCCATTTGACCCAGCGCACTCGACTCGTCGCGCTGGCATCCTGCCACTACCTCAGCGGTTACCGTCTGGACCACGACGCCATCGGCCGCATGCTGCGGGAGCGCGGCATCCTTTTTTGCCTCGATGCCATCCAAACGGTGGGAGCTTTTCCCACCACCGTGGAGCACGTCGATTTTCTCGCCGCCGACTCCCACAAATGGATGCTGGGCCCCATGAGTGCTGGCATTTTTTATGTCCGCCAATCTCTCCAAGAGCAATTGCGCCCCTCCCTGCTCGGCTCGTGGAATGTCCAATCGCCCAACTTCATCGCCAGCGAGCGTATCGCCTTTGAAAGCGGTGGTCGGCGCTACGAACCCGGAGCCCTCAACATCAACGGCATCCTCGGCATGAAAGCCGGCATCGACCTCCTCCTCGAGGTCGGCATCGACGCCGTCGCCCGCCAACTGCTCCTCCTCAAACAGCACCTGCTCGGCAGACTTCGCCCCCTGGGTTTTGTCTCCATCGGACCGGAAGAAGGCCCCGCCGCATCGGGCATCACCACCGTTTGGCGACAGCCCGGCACAGGTCCCGATGTGGAAGCCCTCTTTCCGCTGCTGCAGGAAAGCGGCATCCACCCCAGCCTCCGGCATGACCGCGCAGGCCGCCCCCACTTGCGATTCAGCCCCCACTTCTACAACACCGTGGCCGAGATGGATCGCGTCGCCGAGGTCATCGCCACACAGAGTTGAGGAAAAAAAGCACACCATCCTCGACAAAAAGTGCATACACTTGCTAGGCTCCGCGTTATCTAAAACGCCCGCCATGCCTCGCCCAGCTCCAGCCTCCAAGTCTCGTCGCCCTCAGGCCGCCCCAAAAGCCCCCAAGGCCAAGCCGAGTCCCTCCCCGCGCAAGTCTCAGAAAAGCGCCCCCGCCCAGGCAAAAAAGGCTACCAAACCCGCCGCCAAACCCGCTTCGAAAAAGGCTCCCGGCCCCACCAAAGCACCCCCACCCGCTGCGAAGAAACCCCTGCGCAATCGCGACGTGGATCCCTTGCTCGCGCGCGACGCCCCACCCGTACGGCTCGTCGGCGGGCTCGACCGCGACGCCCAGCTTCCCACCTCCCTCGTTCCCAAACCCGACCTACCTGCCGCCGTGCCCCTTCAGGTCCAGGTCCAAGCCACCGCTGGCAATGGCCAGCACGGCAACACCCAGCCAGCCAACCTGCTCGTCGTCGTCACTTGCGGAGGCTGGCCCGTGCCGGATCTCAATATCGATCACTTCTCCGTGATGCAGCACTTTGATCAGCCCGGACAAACCGCCCCTTTCAGCAACAACATCGTCAGTTTTCGCAACGCCGGCAGCGGAGCCTACCTCCTCCAAGTCCGCCCCCTCGGCAGCGCCCCCTGGCAGGCCGGCCAGTATCTGGCCCAGATCATCGTCTCATCTCCAGATGAACGCCACGGTCAAAGCACCGCCAAGATCATCATTCGCTGATCCCCGGCATCACCCAACTGATGCCCACGCAACGCTCGCAGAAATAGCCCACTCCTTGATCGGAGTACCGAAACTTTTTGGCGCCGCTTCACCCCAGCGCCTATCCCACGTACGTTGTTCACGCTTCAGCGTGTGAAGTGCGCGCCGTACCCGCACCAGCGTGATCTACCTCCAACGCTTTCGGAAGGTGAAAACGCTTCACGCAATCTCCGATTGCACTCTCAGTACTTCGAGGATCCGAAATGAAGGCAACAATGCCGTCGCCCCCGCGTTTCCCCTGCATGCGCACGCTGTCCCTTTTGCTCGCCGCCTTCCTCCCACTCAGCCTCGCATCCGGGCAGGAGCCCTCGCCACCAGCGAAGCCCCGCCGCCCGCTGCCGAAGGAACCCATCCCGCTCACCGACGCCCCCGTGCAGACCCGCGAGGTCACTTACAAAACCACCCCGCAGGGCGAACTCAATTTGCACTTTTATTTGCCCCCGCATTGGGATCCGAAAAAAGATCAGCGTCCCGCCATGGTGTTCTTTTTCGGTGGAGGTTGGCGCAGCGGCTCCTATCGCCAATTCATTTCTCAGGCCGCCTATTTCGCCTCTCGCGGGCTCGTTTGCGCGAGCGCGGACTATCGCGTTTCCTCCATCCACAAAACCACACCCGACGCCTGCGTGGCCGATGCCAAAAGCGCGGTGCGCTGGCTGCGGCAGCATGCGGCAGACTTCGGCATCGATCCCCAACGCATCATCGCCGCTGGGGGCTCAGCAGGCGGTCATCTGGCGGCCGCTACCGCTTTGGTTCCCGGATTTGATGAGCCCGGGGAAGACACCGCCATCTCCTGCGTGCCGAATGCCATGGTCCTCTTCAACCCTGCTCTGGATCTCACGCTCGTCGTGGATCGGGAGATCCTGGGAGCCGACGGCGGCAACATCGCCCCCGCCATTTCTCCCACTCGCTTTCTCACGTCCAAGGCACCGCCAGCCATCCTCTTTTTCGGCACCGCCGACACCCTCGCCCCTCATGGCACCGGCTACCTGCGCCGCGCGGTGGAAGTCGGAGCCGACGCTGAGTTGTGGACGGCCGCCGACGAAGCCCACGGCTTCTTCAATCACCAACCCTGGTTGGAGGCGACTACCCGCAAGGCCGACGAATTCTTGACGCGTCTCGGTTATCTCGATGGCCTACCGACCCTTCCAGAAACCACCGTCCATCTGGATCGCGCTCCCTGAGCTAGGTTCGTCACTTCGTATTTTCGAAGTGGTGGAGCATAGCGGATTCGAACCGCTGACCTCTTCAATGCCATTGAAGCGCTCTACCAACTGAGCTAATGCCCCGGATCACGGGATCCTCCGTTTGCGGGAGGGAGATGAAAGTGGCGCAAGTCCGCCAGCGGGCAACCTGAATTTGAGATTTTTTCCGGCGGCTCGCAATCCTCACTTTTTGCAGCGTCCACGCCTCAGAGGCAACTCCAACGCGCTGAGGTTGCTCCCCACAACAGCGGTTGCCAAGACATGTGGCCTCAATGCGGCCATCTCCAGGGGCACTGCTGCGCTGGCTCTGTAGGCGGGGGCATTGAACCCGCTGCGGGTGGGGAGCCTTTGCGGAGAGAATGAGAAGATGCAGCTGCCATTTCATTCGCGTCCTCGAAGACGTGTGGCCTCACTGCGGCCACCTACAGGGGGGACGGCTCACCGCAGCTTGGTCGGTCCAGAGCCGGGCTTCGTTGCTGCTTTTGCGCCAACTTTACTTCAAACCCACGCCGTCCGGCTCACCGCGCACCTATGCTCGACTCGGGAGA
>JAGRPD010000390.1 GCA_020439875.1 Verrucomicrobiales bacterium | reverse complement strand
TCTCGGAGATCGTGAAGCGGTTCTCCACGGGCGCCATGTCCTACGGATCGATCAGCGCGGAGGCCCACGAGACCCTCGCCATCGCCATGAACCGCATCGGCGGCAAGTCCGATTCCGGAGAGGGCGGCGAGGATCCCAAACGCTTCAAGCCCTATGAAAACGGGGATTGGGCCAACTCCAAAATCAAGCAAGTCGCCTCCGGCCGCTTCGGCGTCACCGCCGAGTATCTGGCCAGTGCTTGGGAGCTGGAAATCAAGATGGCTCAAGGCGCAAAACCCGGTGAAGGCGGCCAGCTGCCCGCTCACAAGGTGAATCGCATGATCGCCCGCCTGCGCCACACCACACCCGGCGTCCAGCTCATCAGCCCGCCGCCACACCACGATATTTACTCCATCGAAGATCTGGCGCAGCTCATTCACGATCTCAAGCAGGCCAACCCCCGCGCCCGCGTCTGCGTCAAACTCGTCGCTGAAGCCGGTGTCGGCACCATCGCGGCCGGTGTGGCCAAAGCCAACGCCGACATCATCCTCATCTCCGGTCATGATGGCGGCACCGGTGCCAGCCCGCTCAGCTCCATCAAGCATGCCGGCCTGCCCTGGGAATTGGGCTTGGCGGAGACCCAGCAAGTCCTCATGCTCAATGGGCTGCGAGATCGCGTCACCCTGCGCACCGACGGCGGCCTGCGCACCGGGCGGGACATCGCCCTCGCCGCCATCCTCGGCGCAGAGGAGTTCAACTTTGGCACCATCGCCCTCATCGCCCTCGGCTGCGTCTATGTGCGTCAGTGCCACCTCAACAACTGCCCCGTCGGCGTGGCCACCACGGATCCCAAATTCCGCGCCAAATACAAAGGTGACCCGCAAAACGTCGTCAACTTCTTCAACGCCGTCTCGGAAGAAGTCCGTGCCATCATGGCCGAACTCGGCGTCGAGCGCATGGATGACCTCATTGGCCGCACGGAATTCCTCCGCCAGCGGGAAGTGCCCGGTCACACCAAGGCCAATACCTTGGACCTGAGCCGCATGCTCAAGGATGTGGGCGAGGAGCTGGGGCAGGATGTCTCCCGCATCTGCACCATGAACCGCAACGACGGTCTCGATAAGCATCCCCTCGACGACCGCATCATTCAGGACGCCCAAGTCGCCATCAGCGACAAACGCAAGGTCAAACCCCTGCGTTACAAGGTCAAAAACACCTTCCGCAACATTGGCACCAAGCTGTCGGGAGAGATCGCTTTCCACCACGGCAACCACGGCCTGCCTCCCGGCACCGTCGATGTCACCCTGGAAGGCTCCGCCGGCCAGAGCTTCGGCACCTTCCTTTGCGGCGGCGTCCGCCTCACCCTCTGCGGAGAGGCCAACGACTACGTCGGCAAAGGCATGTGCGGTGGAGAAATCATCATCCGTCCCTCCGATCAGGTTCACCCGAATTTCAAAGCGCGGGAGAATTCCATCCTCGGCAACACCTGCCTCTACGGAGCCACCAGTGGCCGCCTCTTTGCCGCTGGACGGGCAGGAGAACGCTTCTGCGTCCGCAACTCTGGAGCCACCGCCGTCGTGGAAGGCATCGGCGACCACGGCTGCGAGTACATGACCGGCGGTCTCGTCGTTGTCCTCGGAGCCTTCGGCAAAAACTTCGGGGCCGGTATGAGTGGCGGCTGCGCCTACCTGCTGGATGAAAAAGACGCCTTCGCTCAGCTGCACAATCCAGAGATGGTGGCTGGCGTCCCCGTCGAAACCGATGCAGATCGTGAAGAGCTACGCTCCCTCATCGTCGAGCATCAGCAATTCACCGGCAGTGCCTGGGCCGCCCAGATCCTGGAGCAGTGGGATGCAATGTTGCCACGCTTCGTCAAGGTCATCTCCAAGGCCGAACCCGTCGAAGTGCCCTCCGAAGAACCCGTCACCGCCTGATCCTCAGTCCTGGCTTTAAGCTGCTGCCCGGGTTTTTCCTCACCCGGTGCAGCGCCCTCGTCAGCGCACGATCACACGGGATCCCGGGCGGATCAGCTGCGGCAGCCGCATCGCATCCCAGTTGCTGAAGCGCACGCAGCCCGCGCTCTGCGAGCGACCGATCGTGCGCGGAGACGAGGTGCCGTGCAGCCCGATGCCGCTCTTGCTCAGACCCGCCCACAGGACGCCGACGGGGTTGTTCGGTCCCGGTGGGATGTGATAGGCCTTGTCCCCCCGGCTGCCCTCTTCCAAAAACTGCTTGTCGTAGCGGAAGTTCGGCGTCGTCACCATCGTCGTCACCACCCACTCACCCACCGGAATAAACTGCGGTTTGCCTGGAGTGATGGGGAAGGCAGCCAGCAAGACGCCCGCAGAATTCCAGATCGCAGCCTGCCGCTCCACCGTATCGATGACGATCGAGTTGGCGCTCAGCGTCGAATCGTTCTTGAAGTTCAGATGGGTGGCCACGTCCTCAATGCAGAAGGGAATCACGTTCGGTACCTTCAGCAGTTGTCCCGGCTTCATGGCATTCAGGTTGACCTTGGGATTCACCTTCGCCAGAAAAGTCTCGTCCGTGTGAAACCGCTCCGCCACCAGCTCGGCCAAACTCCGATACGCCATGAACTTGAAGGACTCTTGGAGCGCCGGATCGGTGGGGAGTTTGGGGTTCACGTATTCCAGCCACTTCTCCCGCACTCGCACCGCCGCGTAGGCAGTCGTTAGCTCACGCTTCGCCGCCTCTCGGGCCGGCCCCCAATCGTACAAATTGCTGTGACCGGTCGAGACATTGTAATTCACGACGGCTTTGTAAGTGAACTCGCCCGTGGCTCCGTCCACCTTGCCCGGACCGAAAAACTTCCGATCCAAAAATGCCTGCAAACGGACGATCGATTCCCGATCCTTGGGCACACCCGGATCACCCGCCGAAGGACCGGTATCCTGCGCCGTTAGATGGCAAGTGGTCGAGAGAAGGATGACCGCAGCGAGGGGGCGAAAGGCGAGAGCAGACATTGGAAAGCACAATTTCCATAACACAGGCTTATCCGCCAGCTAGTGAAAAAATGAAATCCCCCTTTGAAGCGAGGCGTCTAACCTTCCATCTAATCGTCGTTACCGCCTCGATTTGAGTGTGATAGCGAGCTGTCTGCTCAACCTTGGTCCAGCCCAAATTCCGCGTGAACCGCGCGCGCACCTGCGTCCGCTTGGCTTTCATCCACAATGACAGCTACCTTGATCTCCGAGGTCGAGATCATCTGGATGTTTACCCCCTGCGCAGAGAGTGCGGAAAACATCCGCGCCGCCACCCCTGAGTGACTGCGCATGCCGATGCCCACCACACTCAGTTTGGCGATGCCAGACTCTGACCGCAGGGTGACGCTCTCTCCCAGCTCGGGAAGCACTGCGCGCAAACTCTCCTCGGCCTTCATCAAGTCGGTGGCATTCAGGGTGAAGGAGATGTCGGTACTGCCGTCCGTCGCGACGTTTTGGACGATCACGTCGATCACGATGCCCGTGCTCGCGATGGCAGAAAAGATCTTCGAGGCCAGTCCCGGACGATCTGGCACATCGTCGATGGTCACCTTTGCCTGATTGCGTTCGAGGCTCACCCCCCGCACCACCACCGATTCCATGCCTGGCGTTTCTTCTTTCACGATTGTTCCTGGATTGTCGTTCATGCTGTTTCGGACTTCAAAAATGACGCCAAACTTCTTGGCAAACTCCACGGAGCGGCTCTGCATCACCTTGGATCCGCTGCTCGCCATTTCCAGCATTTCGTCGTAGCTGATCTCCGGGATCTTCCGCGCCTCTCTCACCACTCGCGGATCGCAGGTATAGACTCCATCCACGTCGGTGAAGATCTGGCACAAATCGGCTCCAATGGCACCCGCCATCGCGATCGCCGTCAAATCAGATCCTCCGCGCCCCAGGGTCGTGATCTCCTGAGCCTCATTTTGGCCCTGAAACCCCGCCAAAATCACAATCTTGCCCGCTGTCAGCATGCGATGCACCGCATGGGGAGTGATGTTCACGATCCGCGCCCGCGTGTGCACCCCGTCTGTGGAAATGCCCGCCTGGGCTCCCGTCAACGACACCGCCTGCCCCCCGAGATGATTGATCGCCATCGCCGTCAGCGCGATCGTTGTCTGCTCTCCCGTCGCCAGCAGCACGTCCATTTCACGCTCCGTTGGCTGTTGGGCCACCTGATTGGCCAGATCGATCAGGCTGTTGGTCACACCGGACATGGCGGACACCACCGCGATGACCTGGT
>JAGRPD010000389.1 GCA_020439875.1 Verrucomicrobiales bacterium | reverse complement strand
TTGTGCTCCTTGCTGCCGGTGAAGTAGTTGAGGGCAAAGGGAAATTCCTTCATCGACACGGCGCGCAGGTCGCATTGCAAACCCTCGGCGGTGTGGATGCTGGCCTTGGTGCCACCACTGGCGATGACGCTTTCAACCTGTGGCAGCTGGGTGAAGGCGGTGACGACGCGAGCAGGCTCCGAGGTGGCGCAGAGGAAGTCGAGATCGTGCACGGTCTCTTTGCCGCGGCGATAGCTGCCGCAGACTTCGACGGCGAGCACATCGGGCATCTGCCGCAGGGCGTCGCGCAGGATCTCAGCGATGGGGAGGACCTGATCGAGACGGAATTCGGAAGCGTGAGCTTCGTGAAAGGCGATGCTTTCGAGGATCTTGGTCACGGTCTTTTGACCGAACCCAGAGAGCTGGGCAGCCTGCCCACTCTCGCAGACCCGCTTCAAGTCGTCGAGCGATCCGACACCGAGGGCTTCATGCAGGAGTTTGATTTTTTTCGGGCCAAGGCCTTGGATTTCGAAGAGGTCAAACAGACCCGGGGGGAATTCAGCGCGGAGTTTGTCATAGAAACCCAAGGCACCAGTGGTGGCCATCTCGTGCAGTTTGTCCTGAAGGGCGGTGCCGAGCCCTTTGACAGTGCCGAGCTGATTGGCGGCAGCCAGGGCCATGATGTCGGAGGGGTAACTTTCGACGATCTCGGCTCCGGTCTTGTAGGCGCGGATTTTGAAGGGGTTCTCCCCTTTGAGTTCCAGCAGCAGGGCGATTCGTTGGAAAATGTCGGCGGCTTGTTCTCGGGTCATGAGGAGGGAATGGGGTGTTTTTGAAACCAGGCGAGGAATTCTCGATTGCCATCGGTGCCGGTGATGGGGGAGTCCATCAGGCCGTGCCAGGTGCAGTCGGGCCGCGCCAGGATGAAGGCGTGGATGCGATCCGTCGCGCGCTGGTGGGCGGTGGGATCGCGGACGATGCCGCCGGGACCGATGTCTTCGCGGGCCAGTTCGAACTGCGGTTTGATGAGGACGACGCCGTGGCCTCCAGGTTTGAGGGCGTCGATGGCGGGCGGCAGGACGAGGGTGAGGGAGATGAAGGAAACGTCGGCGACGAGGAGATCGGGGGCTTCGTCGAGGTCGGTGGCGCGGAGGTGACGGACGTTGTACTTCTCCCGGCAGACGACGCGGGGATCCTGGCGCAGTTTCCAAACGAGCTGATTGGTGCCGACATCAAAGGCAAACACCCGCCGTGCGCCGCGCTGGAGGAGGCAGTCGGTGAAGCCGCCGGTGGACGCTCCGATGTCGAGAGCGGCCAGTCCGGTGACGTCGAGACCAAAGTGATCGAGGGCTCCCTCCAGCTTCAGGCCGCCGCGGCTGACGAAGCGCGGCGGTTGCGCGACTTCGAGGGTGGCGTCGGGCGGCACGGGGGTGCCGGGTTTGGTGACGGGGTGACCGTTGACACGGACCTCACCAGCGAGGATGAGGCGTTTGGCTTTTTCCCGGGAGTCGGCAAGGCCGAGGCGGTGCAGGGCTTGATCCAGGCGCTCGCGCGGCATGGGAGAGGGAGTGCGTCAGGAGCCGGTGATCTGAATGAGTTCGTCGCCCTCTTTCGGGGTGACGCCCACGGGCAGGGAACCGGCGATGATGTCGGCGACGGACTCGGTGGCCTCAATGATGGACCCGATGCGGACCTGGCCGACGATGGCAGAACCGCGCCGGAGATTGAACGTCATGCCGGAGGTGATGCCCTGGTCGGAGCCGG
>JAGRPD010000388.1 GCA_020439875.1 Verrucomicrobiales bacterium | reverse complement strand
GGCGCGTGGTATCAATTTGAGGTTTGGCGACGTTTTACGGACGTCCAGCTACCCCGGCGTTCGGTTGTAGCGCGGGTGCTGTGGCGGGATGCGGCGGGGAAACCCGTCCTCTGGGACACGCAGGCACCGGCGGGTTATGCGCGCGGTCAGATGCCCCGGGCGGAACCCGAGTATCCGGTGGATGACGGGTCTCCTGCGGGTCAGTGGGGAAAGGTGGCGATGCGACTGCAGGCTCCGCCCCAGGCGCGGATGGCGGTGGTGGAGTTGTATTTGCAGTGGGCAGCAGGAGGTCAGGTGGCGTGGAGTGGGGTGAAGCTGGAGCCCATGGCCGCACCGGGCCCACGTCGGGTGCGGTTGGCGACGGTGCACTTCCGGCCGAAGGAAGGGAAAGAGGCGGCAGAGAAGGTGGCGCTGTTTGAGCCGCTCGTCGCTCAGGCCGCCCAGCAGCGGGCGGATCTGGTGGTTTTGCCCGAGTCGCTCACCTACTACGGTACGGGGCGCACCTACGCGGAGTGTGCGGAGCCTGTGCCGGGGCCATCGACGAAGGCGCTGGGAGAGATGGCGAAGCGTCATCACTGCTACCTGGTGGCGGGGCTGCTGGAGCGGGAAGGGGAGGTCTGCTACAACACGGCGGCCTTGATCGCGCCGGACGGGAGCTTGGCGGGGAAGTATCGCAAAGTCTGCCTGCCACGCTCCGAGATCGAGGGTGGCTTGACTCCGGGATCGGAGTATCCGGTGTTTGACACGCCGTGGGGTCGGGTGGGCATGATGATCTGCTACGATGGTTTTTTCCCCGAAGTGGCGCGGCAGCTGAAGAATGCCGGGGCTGAGGTCATCGCCTGGCCGGTGTGGGGGTGCAATCCTCTGCTGGGACGGGCGCGCGCTTGCGAGAATCAGGTCTATCTGGTGAGCAGCACCTACACGGACGCCAAAGATGACTGGATGGTCTCGGCCGTGTTTGATCCCTGGGGCCAGATCCTGGGGCAATGTCAGGACTGGGGCACGGTGAGCGTGACGGAGGTGGATCTCAACGCGCGACCACGCTGGGCTAGCCTGGGCAATTTCGGCGATCAACTCCCCGCGCATCGCCCGCCAGCGGTCGGAGAGTGAGGGCAGTGCCGCGAATTGACTTGCAAAGGGGTTTGAAATCTCCAGGCCACCGGGCTTTGGTGCGGACATGGTGCTTCCCATCGTCCTTTATCCCCAACCCGTCCTGCGGGCCAAATGCCGTGTCATCGAGCAGGTCGAGCCGCGTCACCACGAGCTGGCGGCGAACATGCTGGAGACCATGCGTCATGCTCACGGTGTGGGTTTGGCCGGCCCTCAGGTAGGGGTGGACGAGCGCATCGCTGTGATCGATGTCTCGCACGATCCCGAGTGCGTGACCTATCTACGGATCAACGGGGAGGACGCCGATTTGGTGAGCACCATGCCGATCGTTTTTCTCAATCCCGAGCTGGAGCTGGGGCGGGACAAGGAGCTGTCGGAGGAGGGCTGTCTGAGCCTGCCAGATTTGCGGGCGAAAGTACGCCGACCCGCAGGCATCAAGGTCACGTATCAAACGCTGGAAGGAGCCACCGTGGTGCTCGAGACCGACGGGCTGCTGGCGCGTGCCTTTCAGCATGAAATCGATCACCTCCACGGTGTTTTGTTCATCGATCGCCTCTCCGCCGCCACCAAGGTGGGAGCCATGCGCCGCCTGAAGTGGCTCATGAAAGAGTGGCAGGAAGATCCGGCTTAACACGCAGACGAATCAAATCTCAACTCACACCCTGCATCGATCATGGGAGCGCAATGGAAACAGAAGTGGCGGGAATTGGCCGCCGACAAAAAGGGCAAGATGGTGGGCAAACTGGTGCGGGAGATTCAAGTGGCCGCGCGGTTGGGCGGGCCCAATCCCGAATTCAACGCCCGTCTGGCCGCTGCGATGGAGCACGCCCGCAAGCAGAGCGTCACACGCGACACCATCGAGCGCGCCATCGCCAAAGGCTCCGGCACGGGAGCCGACGCCGTGCATTATGAGACCGTCTTGTTTGAAGGCTTCACCCCGCACCGTGTGCCGGTGCTGGTGGAGGCTTTGACAGACAACAACAACCGCACCTCCTCCGAAGTCCGCGTGCTCTTCCGCGCGGGCAGTCTGGGCCAGCGGGGGTCGGTGGCCTGGATGTTCGATCACTGCGGCTTGATCGAGGGCAGTCATCCCGATGCCGAGACAGATGCCGAGACAGCCGCCCTCGAGGCCGGCGCGGATGATTTGGAAATGCTGGAGCCCGAGGAAGATGCCGACCATCCGGTCGGCGTGAGCGCACGTTTTTTCAGCGCGCGGGATCAGCTCGACGCCGTCACCAAAGCCCTGCAAGCAGCAGGATGGACCATCACCACCTCCGAGCTGGCCTATCGGCCCAAAGAATATCCACCGCTCTCTGACGAGCAGAAGGAAGAAGTGGCGGCCTTTCTCCAGGCGCTGGATGAGCAGGACGACGTGCACCGCATCCACGCTGCGTTGCAGTGATGCCCGCCGTGCGTCGGTCAGGGGGCCTTTTGCGCGGAGTACAGACTGGCGATGCCGAAACTCAGCCGGCGCGACTCGCAGCGGGCGAAGCCATGGTCGCAGATTAGGCGCTCCATCGCCGAGCCGCTGGGGAATTTTTCGATTGAGCTAGCCAAGTACTCATACGAGGCGCGGTCGCCCGTGATCCAACCCGCCACCCGAGGCAACACTCTTTTCAAGTACCAAAGGTAGAGGCGATCCAGCGGTGGCACCGGCGGGATGGAGAAATCCAGTACGTAGAGCCAGCCGCCCGGCTTCAAAACCCGAGACATCTCTTGAAGTGCCTGCGGCCAGGAGGCCATGTTGCGCAGACCAAAGGCCACCGTCACCGCATCAAAGGCCGCATCCGCCAAGGGCAAGGCCAGCCCATCCGCGGCGATGAGAGGCTCAAACGGTCGCTTTTGAGCCTGTCGCATCATCGGCACGGAAAAGTCCGCGCCCAGGATCCGGGCGGAAGGGCAGCGGTCGCGCAGCGCCACCGCCAAATCGCCACTGCCCGTGGCCAAATCCAGAATCGTCTGCGGAGCCAGGCGGGCCACATGCCGCGCACAGGTACGGCGCCAGAGGATATCTGTCCCGGCACTCAGCACGTGATTGGCGAGGACATAACGATCCGCGATGTTGGCAAAGGCTTGACGGACAAATCCTGCGTCTTGCATGAGTCAGCGGCGGCGTGGTGTGATCCTGTCCCCGGCCCGCGCCCCCCGTTGCAGAGGGCCGGGCCGGATGGTGCTCGCGAGAGGACTCGAACCTCCACGGGTCTCCCCACATGAACCTGAATCATGCGCGTCTACCAATTCCGCCACGCGAGCATCGCGACGACCGGGCCGTGATGATGGCGAGTCAAAGCGACTTCTCAACCGGAAAAAGAAAGTTTTTTGAGCCCCGGCAGAGTTTGCAGAGAAAAAGACAACGCCAACAACCTCACCTCGCATTCGCCGAGGGCAGGGAGAGTAATGAGGACGACTCGTCCTCATTCTCGGGCGGGAGCTGGGGAAATCTTCGTCCCCATCGTTGCAGATCGAGTGGGACGAGGATCGCATGAGACATGGTTTCGCTTCCCCAACTTCCCGCATCGACTGGATTTCGAGAGCAGGTCGGTGTTCGCCTAAGCATGCTACAATTCCTTGGTTGCGGCCCGGTAGAGGCGGGTTACTCTCGGGATCAATGGCCCGTTTCACCTTGGTACTTGGATTTTTGACGCTCCTGCAGGGAGCGCTCTCGAACGCTCACGCGGCTGCCGCCGTGATGGTGGTGGATGCATTCAATAAAAAAATCCACGTAGCGGCCGATGGCAATGGTCGGCGGCCCGTCGGGGGGCTGGCCAAGATTGTGACCGCCATGGTGGCACTGGACTGGGCTGAGGCCTCGGGCGTGGGAGTCAATGTACTGGCCACTGTGCCTGAATACGCGCCTCGGATCGCCGGCCAGCGCTCGCTCGAGCTGTACCCCGGTGATCGTTTGACGCTGCGGGATCTCATTTACGCGACGATGATGGAGAGTGATGACACCGCCGCCATCACCCTGGGGCATTTCATCGGCCAGGATCACCTGCAAAGGCTGGGCCGCGGTGGCGATCCCTTGATCGAGTTCACACGCCAGATGAACCAACTCGCCCTGCGCGAGGGCTGCACTGGATCTCGCTTTACCAATCCGCACGGGCTGGAAAACTCCCGCCCCGCGCCCTACAGCACCGCAGCGGACATCGCCCGCCTCAGTCTCTACGCCGCCGCTCGGCCGGCGATGCGATTTTACACCAATCAAAAGCAGCGCAACGTCACCGTGTATCGCGGTGGAGGCACCGTCTCCGTGACCCTGAACAACCGCAACCCGTTGCTCGGCGTGGATCGTGTGGATGGCATCAAGTATGCGCAAACCCCGCTCTCCGGCGGTTGCCTCGTCGTCACGGCGGATCGCCCGGCCTCCGTGTACCCGCAGCCCGATGGCAGCAGCGTGATTTACAAGCACCGGCTGGTCGTCGTGGTGATGGGATCTGGAAATCCAGCGGGAGAAGCCCGGGCTCTGCTGAATCAAGGCTGGCGTGTCTATGAGCAGTGGTTGAGTGCGGGGCGTCCCGTGACTGAGCGCAATCAGCTGCTGCCGTATTATTGAAGAAGATTCTTCGAGATGTTTCCACAAAGGCGCTTGCGTTGGCCTGAAGTTTGCGCTTTGGGCTGAGAGAGGGCGGTCTGGTTCTCTCCCACAGAGTGCTTCGCAGTGTCTCTGGCCTTTTTCACCAGCCGTCTTCGCTGCAAACTCCACCTTTTGAGATTCACTACATGCGCATCGGTATTTTGAACAGCGGCGGGGACTGCCCCGGATTGAATGCGGTCATTCACGGCGTCGTCGGCGCGGCTCACCAGCTCGGCTGGGAGGTCGTCGGCTTTCGCGATGGTTTTGAAGGGCTGCTGCCGCCAGGGGATTACATGATGCTGAACCCCGAAAAAACCGTCGGCATCATGAAGCTCGGTGGCACCATTTTGGGCACCACCAACAAAGGCCACTTCGTCGCCAAAATCGGTGAAGGAGACGTCGCTGAGGTGCCTGTCGAGGTGGTCGAGCGCGCGAAGGCCACCTTGCGGCATCTGGAGATCGGAGCCCTGATCGTCGTGGGGGGGGATGGCAGCCTCACCACGGGCCTGCAGCTCAATCGCATGGGCATCCCCGTGATCGGCGTGCCGAAAACGATCGACAACGATCTGCAAGCGACAGCGATGACCTTTGGTTTTGACTCCGCTGTGGCGGCGGTGGTCGATGCGCTGGACCGTCTCCACACCACGGCAGAGAGTCACAAGCGCGTGCTTGTTTTGGAGGTGATGGGACGGCACGCTGGCTGGATCGCTCTCTGGGGCGGGATGGCCGGCGGGGCCGACGTCATTTTGCTGCCCGAGATCCCCTTCAACATGGAAAACGTCGCCAAGGCCGTGAAGGCTCGCGATGCCCGTGGTCAGCACAGCACGCTCGTCGTCGTCGCGGAAGGTGCCCGCCTGGAGAGTGGTGAACTCGTCAAAAAAGAAGCGATCGGCGGCAAGGGCGAAGACCGCCTCGGTGGCGTGGGAGAATATGTGGCGCGCGAGGTGGAAAAGCTGACTGGCAAGGACACCCGAGCCTGCATCCTGGGCCACCTGCAACGCGGCGGTGCCCCCACCGCGCTGGATCGCATCCTCGGCGTGCGCTTTGGCACCAAGGCGGTGCGCCTGATCGAAGAAGGCAAGTTTGGCCGCATGGTGTCCTATCAGCAGTATCACGTCGGCGACGTCGCCATTGAGGAAGCGGTCAATCACCTGCGGCTGGTTTCGCCAGAGAGTGAGGTCGTGCAGGCCGCTCGCTCGGTGGGCATCACCTTCGGCGACGAGGCGTAACGCATGGCGGTCCCTCAAAGGGAGGCTCATGGGGGGCTCAGCGGCCGATGGGCGATGAAGTGAGGCCGTTGGCCTTCAGTTTAACGGGAGGGCTGTTTGAGGATCCAGATTGTTAAATCCCCATAAATTTTAAAATAATAGAAGCGAAAAAATCCAATTTTATGATTTTGTCATTGAAATTATAATTTTGGGTGGCATAATTTCCATGGTTTCTGACTCCTTTGAGTTCTCTTGTAACATTCACGCGCAACTTTTCGCTCATGAAAAAACTTTTAACCCTGGCTGCTCTCTCCGCCTTCTCCTTTTCGGGCGTGTCGCATGCGCAGAGCGTGGTCTATCAGACCTTCAATCTGGCGTACAACTGGTCGGGTGACACCTACGACATCAACGGGAACCTGATCGCCCCGGGGACCTACAGTGGAGGGGAGCTGGACACCTTGGCGGTGGACTTGTTTGATACTTCGCTTGGAACGCTGGATTCTCTGGAATTCTGCGTGGACTTGACGGGCACGTTCAATTCCATGGCGGACTATTACAACCCGCTTGGTCAGTCATTGCCAACGGTCAACGTGACCAATGAGCAGGGGGTGTCGTTCTGGATTCGCCGCAACGACATTTTCGGATCCGGCTACACCTACGTCAACAACGAGCAAGCAACGGGGGTGCAGAACTTCTCAGTCTCGTCCACGGCTGCTCCTGGAGCCTGGGTGATGTCTCCCGATGACTATGCGACGGGGACCATCAACTATTCCAATGGCTTTTTCGCGCCGGGATCGCACCTCCAGTATTGGGAAGGCACTGGCTCAGTGGACGTGGATTTTCAATCGGTGATCTACCAATTGGTGTCCTACGCACCGCCCCCTCCTGGTGGAACGACACCCGGTGCGCAGGGTGCCATCAACACTCACTGGGAAGATGTGGATTGGAGTGCCGAAATCACCGTGAAATACAACTACACGCCCGTGCCTGAGCCGGGTTCCTTGTTCCTGGGCTTGCTGGGACTGGGATTGCTGACCGTTCGTCGCCGCCCCCGGGCCTAACGAGAGAGCCAATCCGTTTTCCATTTCAAAAGACCAGCCTCTGAGAGGGGGTTGGTCTTTTTTTTATGCCCACGCGTCAACAGGCAGCTGCGTTTGCCTCATTGTGCGTAACGAAATCTCATGAGTGCCGTATGACCTAATGGACCCTCTTCGGCCTTATGCATTCTTCCGAATCTCAACCATCGTCCTCCATCCCGCCGCGCACCACGGGCGGCGGCTTTCAATGGACGCCGCCCACCGTCGAGGAGCTTCAAATGGAGCTGCCCGCTTACCGCATTGAAAGCCTGCTGGGTCATGGCGGCATGGGCGCAGTGTATCGCGGCACCCAGGTCAGCCTGGAGCGACCTGTGGCCATCAAGATCTTGCCTCCAGGCATTGAAAAAGAAGACCCCAGCTACGCCGAGCGCTTCAAAAACGAAGCCCGCACCATGGCCCGGCTCGAGCACACTGGCATCGTCCCGGTTTACGACTTTGGCGAGACTTCCTCCGGCCTGCTCTA
>JAGRPD010000387.1 GCA_020439875.1 Verrucomicrobiales bacterium | reverse complement strand
TCGTCGTGTTCGGTGGGGATGGCGGTTGGGGCTTCAGACATGGGGGGTAGCATGGGCGGGAAGGGCGGTCTGACAAGGGGGCAGTGCGGGCTCAAGTTGAGGCGCGGGGAGCGGATCTTGTGGCGAGGATCGGCGGTTCACTGCGGGGGTAGGGTGTGTTTCAGGATGAATTCGACGATGGGGGTGGAGTCGTCGAGCCCGTGAGGGTGGTGGCCGATGCCGGGCTTGCGGATGAGCTGGATTTCGCCCCCGAGAGCGCGGTAACGCTCGGCGATGAGGCCGGTATTTTCCTGCCAGGGGACGACGTCGTCGGCGTCTCCAAAAACATGGAGCAGGGGGACGTGGTGGCGGGCGAGGGGGGCGAGCTGATCGACCGGATTGCCGGGGTAGGCGAGGGCGGCGGCTTCATCGGGGAATTGCCAGAGATCGAGCACGCGCTGCCAGTTTTTGGGATCGCCCTTGCCCGATCCTTTGCCGCCGGGCCAGCTTTTGAAATCGCAAACCGGTGCGTCTCCGTAGATGCAGGCGACGTGATCGGGATGGGCGATGGCCCAATTGTAGCAATACAGCCCGCCGCGGCTGAGGCCGACGAGGGCGGGTTTGGCGGCGAGGCCGTAGTGGGTGGTGAGTTCCTGATAAAGCTCCGTCCAGGCGCGGACGGCGGGGGGGCTGCCGAGCTGATCGGGCAGGCGCAGATAGACGATGTGGAGGCCTTTGCCGAGGAGGGCGATGTCAGGATTGGGCTTGTGCCCGAAAAACTCGCCGTGCCAGACCCAAGGCAGACCTGGAGCGGCCTGGTGGGGGGAGACGACGGTGACGGGGTGCCCGGAGAATTCGAACTCGTGTTTGGGATAGCCATGCCAGTCGGACACGGTGCCGGGAAAGGCTGGGGCGGCACCGCTGCCCTGACTGAGGAGCGAGCTAAGACAGAGGAAGAGGAGGGCGAGCGGGCGCATGAATGGAGATGAGGCTTGAGGTGATGGGGATCTCTCTGGTAAAAGCGTGGATCAAAATCAACGGTCATCCCGGTGCAGATCGCTCGCCATTTTTGGGACATGTTCGGAGGGCCGAAAAAGGGAAAACCGAGTCCGCTGCTCCGCCGCATGGTGAAGATGCAGGCGGGTGCGCATTGGGCGGAGATGAGCCATTCGTCTCAAGGGCAAAATTCCGCTGGCTGACGGGTGAGGCGGCTGCGAGGTCAGGCTGGTTTGGCGGAGGGGGCCTCGATCTGTTCGATCTCGCGCTTGAGGCGCGCGGCGTCTTCGTAGCGCTCTTCCGCGACGGCTTCTTCGAGGGCGAGTCGGAGTTCGCTGAGGTTGACGCGGGAGGCGGACTCTCGCACGAGGCGGGTGGGGCGCTTGCCGATGTGGCGGGTGCCTTTGTGCATGGAGCTGAGCATGCCTTCGAGCCCAGGGCGGAAGGCATCGTAACAATCCGGGCAGCCCATGCGTCCGATTTTTTTCAACTGGGCTGCGGTGAAGCCGCAGGAGGGGCAGGACTCGGCGGGAAGGGGGAGTGGGGCGGTCTTGCCCGCACCGTGGCTGAGGAAGGCATCGGCCAGGCCGAAGCCGAGGTCATCGGTGACGCCTTTGGCTTGGGAGCATGCCTCACACAGATTCACCGTGGTCATTTGACCATTGATGATCTGGGTGAGGAAAACGGTGGCTTCGTTGTCGCAGGCGTCGCACTTCATAGCACTGGGAGATTCCGGGGTGTCCACCCATGGGATACGCCGGAGAGGCTAAGTAGGCGCAGCCTTTTCCGTGCGTCAAACGGTGGCTTCGCGGCTGAGCCACTCCGTCAGGTGGTGGTGGAGAGCGGGGTGCTGACGGAAGTCGTAGGTGTGGGTGACAAAGCCGAGCTGCTCGGCGGTGGCGATGTTGGCGGGCAGATCGTCGATGAAAAATGTGTGGGCGGGATCGAGCTGAAGCTGGTCGATGGCGTGCTGAAAGATGGCGGCATCGGGTTTGGAACAGTGGGCGCTGTAGGAATAGACGCCGTCATCGAAGAGCTGAAACACGTCGAAGGCGCGGAACAGCCAGTCGCGGTGGAGGCCGCTGGTGTTGGAGAGGAGGTAGAGGGGGATGCGCCCTCGCAGAGGCTGGAGGGTGTGGCGCATGGCGTCATTGGCGGAAAAAATGCCGCACCAGATGGCGGCAAAGTCTTCGGGTGTGCCCGCAAATTGGAGCCGCTCAACGGCGGCGGCGAGAAACTCGCTGTCGGTCAGGTCTCCATTTTCGAAGGGCAGCTTCAGGTCTTCGAGCTGCTGCAAAATGGTGTCGGCCGGGAAAGGGCTGGCGCTGGAGAGACGGCGGGCGGCGATGCTGAAATCGAAGGTGGCAAGGACGTTGCCGATGTCGCAAAGGATGGCGGGCATGAGGTCAGACGAGGTGCTGGAGGGCGAGACGTGCGGTGGCAAAGGCGGCGTCGGGGACGCTGAGGGGAGGGATCATGCGGCCCTGCATCTCGCGGGCGAGACGGCAGCTTTCGGCGATCATTTTCTCAGCGCACTCGGCGGTCTCACTGGGGGAGTGAGAGCGCAGAGCGCAGTGGTGGCTGAGCAGCATGTCGGCATTGCCTTCCTCCTGGCCGGGTACCACGTAGTCGATGATGGCGGGGGTGCGGGCGGCGAGGACTTCATGCAGGATGGCCCCTCCGGCTTTGCAAATGACGGCGTCATGAGTGCGGAGCAGGCGGGGCATCTCCCGCGTCCAGCCGATGATCTCGAACCGCTCCGGCGGCACGCTGTCTGCAAAGGCGCGCAGCGGATGGTATAGGCGGCGCAGGTGCTTGCCGGCGGGGAGGGTGAGGCGGGCGCGCCCTTCGAGCACGAGGGGGCGCAGTGCCCGCAGGGTGGCGGCGACGTGACGGCCGGGGGTGGAGGGCAGATAGAGCAGCCGTGCGGGATCGTCCGCCGGGCGCGGCGGCTCCAGGGCTGCGGCAAAATCGGGACTGACGGGAAATCCAGTGACAAAGATGCGGGCGGGATCGATACCGCGTTCGAGCAAAACGGCGCGAGTTTCCTCGTCGGCCACAGCGTACGCGTCGCTGGGATCGTTCAGCCAGGTGGGATGGACGGAGACGGAGTCCGTGATGACGGTGAGCAGCGGAGGTACTGGGCGCTCGGCTCGCAGAGGGGCCAGCAGGGTGGAAAAAAACGGGTAGGTGCTGACGATGAGGCGAGGCTGATGCTCGTCGAGCTGCTGGGCCAGGGCGCGGCGCAGGTGGCGGTTGAAGCTTTCTGCCTGATCGCTGGCTCCGGGTTTGGCGAGCTGGTTGAAGGCCCAGAGCCAGGCCCACGGGGTGTGAGTGATGGCCACTTGATAGGCGCTTTGCAGGACGCGAGTGAGACGCGGTTGGGTGCGGAGGAAAAAATCCTCACACAGGACCGGAAGCTCAGGCCGGAGTCGGCGGAGAGCCTCTTCGATCGAGCGTGCGGCGGTATTGTGGCCATCGCCGAAGCCTGCGGTAAGAATCCAGATCACTGGGGAGACCGCTGGCAAAAAAAGCTGGAAAAACAAACAAAATTCATTGGTAATTCAGCGTTTGAGTATCAAGATTATCAACACCACCTGATAATTTGGTGAATATGAAGAACATCCTGCCACCTCTCCGCCTTAGTCAGGTGCTGGCGGCAGCCACCGTGATGCTGCTGCTATCGGTGATGCTGGCCCCGCTGCGCATGAATGGTGTGCGCGGCGTGGATGCGGTGGAGGCGCGGGCGATCCCGCTGCTGACGATGCATGCGGCGGCGGATGGAGCGAGCTTTCACCGGCGGGAGTACCGGCAGCCCATCGCGGCCGACGATGTCTCGCGGCTGCGCTCGCCGGTGGTGGAGCGGCAGCGTCTGGAGTTGCGGCGAGAGCTGCGGGTGATCAAGCGAACGACGCCGCTGGAGGTGAATTTTTCTGCCCCGCGCACGGCGTGGCAGCATCTGGATGCGAACGCGCGGGCGGGTCTGGACGCGCAATTGCGTGAAGGCGCGGTGACCACAGTGGAGTTGCGGCGCAGTGGATCGGCGGTGGGCGGGATGGATCGGCTGAGGCGGATGGAGCGCTGGCTGCGGGCCGATGCGGAAGAGGCGCAGGCGGCGGTGGTGTTGGGCAATGGCTCTGAGACTGCGGATGGAGCGGTGGAGGTGGCGGGGGCGGGGGTGAGTGATGGCGTGCTGCGGGTGCTTCTGGTGGGCGATTTTTTTGAGACCGGACCGTCGGCGGCGCAGCTGGAGGCGCTGGATGAAGTGCTGGATTATCTCGCGGTGAGGGGGGGGCGACCGCAGGTGCGGCTGCACGGAGCGGTGGATGCATCGCCCGCATCAGCCGATCGGGCGCTGGGTCCGATGTTTCCTGGGCGGCTCCTGCTGGAGGCTCTGAATCCAGCACGGGCCGGACCATGACGGGCAGGCGGTGGGGGCGGCCCTCAGGGAATGTCCAACGCCAGATCGAGCGCGCGCACGGTGTGCGTGAGGGCACCGACGGAGATGGCGTTGACGCCCGTGGCGGCAAAGTCGCCGATGCTGCTCAGGGTGATGCCACCGCTGGCTTCGAGCCAGAGGCGTCCAGCGTTGATTCGGACGGCCTCGCGCAGAGTCGCGGGGGTCATGTTATCGAGCAGGATCATGTCCACCCCGCGCAGGGTGAGAAAGGCGGACAGCTGCTCCAAGGTGGCGGCTTCGATCTGCACCCGCATGCCGGGATGAGTGGCGCGGACGGCGTCGATGCCCTGTTGCAGAGTTTCAAGCGTACCGTTGGCGGCGAGGTGATTGTCTTTTACCATAACGGCATCGTAAAGTCCGTGCCGATGATTGACGCCACCGCCTGCTTTGACCGCTGCCTTTTCCAGGCTGCGCCAGCCGGGCGTGGTCTTGCGGGTATCCCAGACCTGGACGGGGTGCGGCTGCACGGCGCGCACGTAGGCGGCAGTCTGGGTGGCGATGGCGGAGAGATGCTGGATGAAATTCAGCGCCGTGCGTTCGGCGGTGAGCAGGGAGCGGGTGCGGCCCGCGACCTCCATCAAAACGTCTCCTGCCGCAAAGGTCTGCCCATCGTTGACGAGGCGGCGCAGAGTGAGATCTGGATCCACCTGATGGAAGACGGTCTCGGCCACCTCCACGCCGTAAGCGATGCCGGGCTCACGGGCGACGAGTTGGGCGGTGGAGCGGAGGTGATCGGTCAGAAAATAACGCGAGGTGACATCTCCGGGGCCGATGTCTTCCTGGAGGGCACGCTGGATGAGGCTGAGGGTGGAGTCGTCCATGGGGAAGGTCACAGCCTAGGCGGAAAATGGGAAATCGCTAGTGTGGAGGTGAGCCGATGAAGGAAGGGGATCCGCGCCGCAAACGTCGGCCACCGCCGCGGCGGAAGTCGTTGAAAGGAGCGCTGAGGGACTCGACCCCGAGGTCTGCCGCACGGCGGCGGCCGCACCGTCCCGCGAGCCGTTGGGAGTGGTGGAAGGCACTGCTGGGGCGGGTGATCCTGGGCGGTACGCTGCTGGGGCTGTTGACGCTGGTGGTGGTGGCGGCGGTGTATTCGCAACTGGCCAAACGCTACGATCTGACGCAGCTGGGTGAGATGCCAGAGCGCACGGTGGTGTTGGATCGGCAAGGCGTGGTGATGGGGCGGATGCATGGGGAGGACCGCATCGTGGTGCCGCTGAGCGAGGTGAGTCCGTGGTTCATCAAGGCCCTGCTGGCGCGAGAGGACACGCGGTTTTATCGCCATGGTGGCATCGATCTCATCGGCGTGGTGCGGGCGATCACGCGGAATGTGAAAGAGCGCCGCATCGTGCAGGGGGCCAGTACGCTGACGATGCAGCTGGCGCGAAACAGTTACCCCGATCTGGATGATCGCAGCTTTCACCGCAAGCTGGTGGAGATGATGCTGGCGCGTCGGATCGAGGCCTCCGTGGGCAAAGATCAGATCCTGGAGCATTACGTGAATCGGATCTTTTTCGGACCGGGGCTGTGGGGCATTCAGCGGGCCAGTCAGGTGTATTTTGGCAAGCACGCCTCCCAACTGACGGTGAGTGAGGCGGCCTTGATCGCGGGCATCATTCGCAGCCCGGCGCGGTTTTCCCCGTTTCGGAATTACGAAGGTGCCGTGCGGGAGCGCAACGATGTGCTGCAGCGCATGCTGAGCCTCGGCGTGCTGACACCGGAGCAGGAGCTGGCGGCGCGTTATGAGGAGGTGGTGCTCTGTGCGCCGCCTGCGTTCGAGTCCCAAGGCGGCTACGCGCTGGATGCGGTGCGGCGGGATTTGGACCTGATTTTGGAGGAAAAAGAACTGCAAGACGGCGGACT
>JAGRPD010000386.1 GCA_020439875.1 Verrucomicrobiales bacterium | reverse complement strand
TGGCTCGACCTCGCGCGCTGGGGGGAAAGCCACGGCTACCAGCACGACATCCCGCGGCCCTACGCCTGGCGCTTTCGCGATTATGTGATCGGCAGTTTCAACGCCGACAAACCCTACGACCAGTTTCTCACCGAACAGCTCGCGGGCGACGAGTTGCAGCCTTACTCGGATGAAAAACTCATCGCCACCGGCTTCCTCGCCTCCGCCCGCATCAGCGGCAACAACATGGACAAAGCCGCCCAGCGCAACGACGTGCTGCTCGACATCGTCAACGCCACCGGCAGCGCCGTCATGGGCCTGACCATGGAGTGCGCGCAATGCCACAACCACAAGTTCGACCCCATCAGCCAGCGCGACTATTACCGCCTGCAGGCCTTTTTTGTGAACGGCCAGCTCGGCAACCTAACATTGCGCGAAGCTAACACCCCCAACCCGACGGATTTGGAAAACTGGATCGCCGGCGGTGCCTACAAATTCTACATGAGCGAGGCGGGCAAACTGGTGAAAAAGAAAACCTTTGCGCACACCCGGCAGCCGCACACCTGGGGCTTCCACGCGCCCGGTCAGAGCGACCCCGGCATCCAGCGCCTGCCCGTCGTGAACCGCGACCCCATCCCGTGGAATGCGGACGACCTCAAGAGCACGCACGCACGCATCCTGGTTCGTGGCGACATCACCCGCCCCGGCCCCGAGGTCACCAGCGGCTGGCCGGAGGTGCTGGGCCCCACACCGGAAAAACCCGGCGGCACCAGCCGCATCGACCTCGCCCACTGGCTGACGAGCCGCGACAACCCGCTCACCGCCCGCGTCTGGGTGAACCGTCTCTGGCAGTGGCATTTTGGCCGCGGCATCGTCGCCACACCGAGCGACCTCGGCACGCTCGGCTCGGCTCCCACCCACCCGGAGCTGCTCGACTGGCTGGCCAGCGAGCTGATGGAAAACGGCTGGAGCACCAAGCACCTGCACCGCCAGATCGTGCTCTCCGCCACCTACCGCCAGCAGCGCCTGCATCACGAAGCCAACGCCTCCATCGATCCCGAAAACCTGCGCCTGTGGAACTGGCCGCGCCGCCGACTGGAGGCCGAAGCCATCCGCGACTCCGTCTTGGTCGCCACCGGTGAACTCGACCCGACTCTCGGCGGTCCCAGCATCCCGCCCGAGCGCGAGGAAAAAGCCCTGCGTCGCACCCTCTACCTCTACCAGCGCCGCAGCGAGATGCCCGCCGCGATGGCCATGTTTGACGCGCCGGAACTCATCGCCAGTTGCCCGCAACGCGGCGTCTCCACCGTGGCGCTGCAGCCGCTTTACCTGCTCAACAGCGACTTCATGATGCGCCGCGCCGAAGCCCTGGCGGATCAAGTTTATCTCTTCGCCGGGGACGACGCGCCCAAGCAAATCGAGACCGCCTTCCTCCGCACCCTCGGCCGCAAACCCGACGCCAACGAGCAGCCGCACGCGCTCGCCCTGCTCACCTCCAGCCCCGATCCCCGCGCCACCCTCGTGCAGCTCTGCCACGCCCTGATCAACCTCAACGAGTTCCTGTACATCCCCTAACGTGGTGCCACCATCTTGGTTGCCGATTGAAATCTCGTCCCGTATCCTAATGCCCCATGAGCAAGCTCGCTGAAATTGAATCTGCGGTTCCCGATCTCGGCCTGCAAGAGTTGGTCCATTTGGAGCAGCTCGTGCGCGAGACTCGCCTGCGGCGCGAGCGCAAGACCCGCCCAAGCGCCTTGGACCTCCCCCCTTTGACTCTCGGCAAAGTGCTCCGCCCTCTCGACGCGGACGACGACCTCCTGGAGGAGATGATCCATGACGCACGGGCTTGACACAGGTTTCTTGGTGGCGGCTGAAGTGTCAAGCCACCCCCAACACCACGCCGCGCGTCGGCGGCTCCAGGTGTTTCGCGCACAAGGTGACCGGTTTGCTCTGGCACCACCGGTGTTTGGTGAATTTGAATGCACGACTCCCTAAACGATCTCAACGAGTTCCTGTACATCCCGTGACTCATCCAAAACTCCAGCACTCCATGACTCCATCGCTGAACCTCTCCCGCCGCGCGATGCTGGAACGCAGCACGCTGGGTTTTGGCTCGATCGCCTTGACCTCACTGCTCGCTCAGGACGGCCTGTTTGCCGCCACCCGCGAGGGCGACCACACCCGCCCGCACCTCGTGGGGCCGCATCTGCCGCCGCGGGCGAAGAGCGTCATCTTCCTGTTCATGAGCGGCGGACCAGGGCAGACCGACACCTTTGATCCCAAGCCTCTGCTGCAAAAGCTCGAAGGCCAGCCCGTGCCGGAAAGCATCGCCGTCAACGTGCCGAAAATCCCGCGCTCCGGCGTGGACTCGCTGCTGATGGCCTCGCCGTTTTCCTTCAGGCAATATGGCCAAAGCGGCATTCCCGTTTCCGAATTGTTTCCCGAGACCGCGCGCCTCGTCGATGACCTCTGCGTCATTCGCTCCCTCAACCACCGCATCCCCGTTCACGGTCCCGGCGAGTGCGTGGCCCTCACCGGCACCGCGCTCGGCAACCGCCCCAGCATGGGAGCCTGGGTCACCTACGGACTCGGCAGTGAGAGCGGCAACCTGCCCGGCTTCGTCGTCATGCTGTCCAACACCACCGGTCCCGCCCCGCAGCGCCCCGGCTGGGGACCCGGCTTCCTGCCCTCGCGCTACCAGGGCACCATCGTCGATTCCAAAACCGGCGTGCCGTTCACCCAAATGCCCGCTGCCTACACCAACGCCAGCCGCCGCAAGCAGCTCGAATTCATCGAGTGGATGAACCAAACCCATCTCGCCAAGCAGGGTGTGGACACCGAACTCGAAGCCCGCATCGCCTCTTACGAACTCGGATTCCGCATGCAGACCTCGGCTCCCGAGACCTTCGACCTCGCCAACGAGCCCGACCACCTGCGGCGGCTGTACGGCATCGATGATC
>JAGRPD010000385.1 GCA_020439875.1 Verrucomicrobiales bacterium | reverse complement strand
GAGTCGAGCCTTTGTGCGCAGCGAGCCGGACGGCGTAGAACTCGGAACAAAACGCCCAAGAGCAGCAACGAAGCACGGCTCTGGAGAGACCATGCTACACCATGCATCGAGGCCACACGCCTTTAGCACGCGAATGAGACAGCGCTGCCTCATCCCCTCATTCTCCCCCCAAAGCCTCCCCACCCGCAGCGGGTTCAATGCCCGCGCCTACAGCATCCGCGTCGCCAACTGCCCCTACGACGACGTGCCCTTGGGCCGCAGAACGGCGATCCAGCGGTCCACGGACTTCCCGGGCGCGTCGCCGAGACGGCGGGAGGCTCGATTGCGGCGGCTTTCCACCACCTCCATGCCGAGCTTTTGCAGGGCCTCCAAGGCGAGGCGATGTTCCACGTCGAAGTAGCTCGTAATCACCAGCAGGCCGTCTCCCCGCAGCTTGGCGATGCCTTGATCAAAGATCCGCGTCCACAAATCGCGTCCGTGCCAGAAGTTTTGATGACGCAGGAAGACGAGCCCAAAGTTGTCTCCCAATTCGCGATTGCGACTGATCTGCGAGGCGTCTTCGATGAGAAACTCGGCGGGCAAGGTCGCGTGACGCTCGCGTGCCTGGCGGATCTCTCGAATGCGAATGTCGGCCCCCACCATCTCCACGGCAGCTTTTTCGCCCGCCAGCTCGCGGCCGGTGTGAATCAGCGTCTCCGCTTCATCGCAGCGCCCGCAGGCGAGGTTCAAAATGCGCAGATCTCCCGCTTGAGTGAGATGCGGAGTCAGCGTTTCTTTCAACAGCCCGCCCAACTGCCGCATGTCGTGGTGCAGCAGCGGATTCTCATCGGACGGAGGTTTTTCCATGACCGCTATACGTGGGTCAAGCCGAGGCAGAAGCAAGTCAGACCCGCATTTTCCTCTTTCGCCACATCGCTTCTCCAGGCACAGGTGTAGCATGGATGCCGATCTGCCCTCCCTCGCTCACACCTCCGCGTTGATCCGCGCTCGGCGGACCGTCAAACCAGCCGACATGGATGCCGCCCGCACCCTGCCGCGCGAGCTGCTGGAGACGCTACTGGAAAACGGCACCTGGGCTCCAAACCACGGCATGACGGAGCCGTGGCGCTTTGATATCTTCGAAGGAGACGCGCGTCAAAACCTCGCCGATCAGCTGCAGGCCATCTATCGTGAGATCACGCCGGAGGGCGAGATCCAAGCCGAGAAGCTGGAGAAATTTGGCTCGAATCCCCGGCTCGCTCCCACCATCGTGGCCTGCTCCATGGTGCGCACGCCCTCCGCGAAGGTCCCGGAGCGAGAAGAGATCGAGGCCGTCGCTTGCGCGCTGCAAAACATTCAACTTTCCGCCACCGCAGCGGGCCTGGGTGCCTTTTGGTCCTCTCCTCCGCTGCTCGAAACAACGGCGATGAATCGATTCCTCGGTCTCCGGCCCGACGACGTCTGCGTGGGTCTGCTCTACCTCGGTTATCCGCGTGCCAGCGCCGCAGAACCCCCACGCAACCGCCGACCTCTGGCAGAAAAAGCTCACTGGCACGGTGCCCCCGCATGATGGACTGGCTGACGCAACTTTGGCAGCAAATCGTCTCCGGCTTGCAGTCCGTGGAGTGGAGTTCCTGGGGCGCGTGGACGCTCACCCTCACCCTGCTCACGCTCGGGGCACTCGGCACCGTGGTTCCCTTTTTGCCGGGTCCCCTGCTGATCTTTTTTGCAGCGGTGGTGCACACGCTTTTGCGACCTCAATCTGGCCTCAGCGCGGCGGGCCTCATCCTCCTCGGGCTCCTGGTGGTGGCGGCTTATTTCATCGACGGAGCCAGCGGGGCCATGGGCGCACGCTGGTTTGGCGCGAGTCGCTGGGGCATGTTGGGCGTGGTGGTCGGGGGCCTTGTGGGGCTCTTTTTTAGCCTGCCGGGCATCTTGCTCGGTCCGCTGATCGGCGGTTTTGCCTTTGAGATGCTGTTTGCGAAAAAATCTCTCAAGCCCGCTGCCCGCTCCACCTGGGGCACGGTGGTCGGCACGGGGGTGGGCATGGTCGCCCGCGTCGTCATCGCCTGCGTCATGCTCGGCGTTTTTTTCATCGATGCCCTCTGGTGGTGATGGCGCGTCATCTGTATCTCCACATCCCTTTCTGCCATCGGGTCTGTCCGTATTGCAGTTTCCACAAGCACCTGCCTGGCAACACCGATCTGAGTGCCTTCACCGATGCCCTGCTGCGGGAGCTGGATCTGCGGCGGCTCGCTCTCCGTCCTGAGACGATTTATTTCGGCGGCGGCACCCCCACTTTTTTGAGCGAGATCCACCTGCGTCGGCTGCTAGAGGGACTCACGCAGCGGCTGGACCTCTCGGCACTCCGCGAGTGGACCGTGGAGGCCAATCCCCGTACGGTTTTGCCGATCAAAGCCGACCTGCTCCGGGCAGCGGGCGTCACCCGCATCAGTCTCGGTGTGCAGGCCTGGGATGAGCCCACGCTGCGCACGCTCGGCCGGGATCATCATCCCGACGATGCGGAGGAGACGTTTCACATCCTGCGCCGCGCGGGCTTTGCCAGCCTCAATCTCGATTTGATGTTCTCGATCCCCGGGCAGTCTCTGGAAACTTGGCAGCAAACGCTGCATCGCACGCTCGCCCTCCAGCCGGATCACATCTCTGCCTACAACCTGAACTACGAGGAAGACACCGAGTTTTTCGAGCGGCTCCAGCGCGGGCAATATCGCGAGCTACCCGAGCAGGACGCCCGCTTTTTCGACAGCACGCTGGATCTCCTGGGCGCTGCAGGCTACCGCTGCTACGAGATTTCCAACCACGCCCTGCCCGGTCATGAGTCCATTCACAATGCAGCCTACTGGTGCGGGGCGGATTACCTGGGACTCGGCCCAGGTGCCACCAGCACCGTGGCCGGACGGCGCTGGCAAAATGCGCGCGATACCGCTCACTACATGCACCGCATCGCCAATGGCGAACTACCGGAAACCGACATCGAACACCTCACTGCCGAGCAACGTCGGACGGAGCGCTTTGGCCTGGAGCTGCGCACCGCTCGCGGCCTGCCCGCTCACCTCGTGGATGAACCTCAGCAAGCGCTGCTGAAGCAACTCGCCCGCGATGGTCTGCTGCGCGTGGAGGATGGCTTCATCCGCCTCACTCGCGAAGGTCAGCCTCTGGCCGATAGCATCGCCGTCGCTCTGCTGGATTGAAAGCCTAGCCTTCGAGCGGACGGAGATAAACCCACGTCGCCCCCCAGCTGCCCGACCCGGTACCCGCTGGCCACACCCAAGACTCTACGCCCTCCAGGCGCTCCACCAGCCGGTGCACCGTGGTGCGCAGCGTGCCCGTGCCTTTGCCATGTACGATGCGCACCTGGAGGATGCCGCGTGCCCGACATTCCGCCAGGTAGTCGGGGATCAATTGACCGATCTCGTTCGGGCGAAAGACATGCAGATCCAGCTCGCCCGTGATCGGCAGCGGCACAGGCTCGGAGAAATCCGCCGCCTCATCCATCACAACGGTTAATGCTTGTCTTTCTGGTAGTGCTCCGCCAACACGTCGCGACCGAAGTCGCCATCAAAATCACGCCAGACGCAGTGCACGTGATTGGCCTCGTTTTGCACGTTGTCATACTCCAGCAGGAAGGTGGCTCCCTGGACTCGGTAGTAGTGCGGCTGCCCGCGCTCCAATCCACCTGCCCAGGCAAAATGCACCCCGCCTGTTTCCTCGATTTCCACCCACGCCTCATCAGCGATCTCAGGGCGCAGCCGCTCCAGATATTCACGGATGATGCGGTGCAGCATCGCCTGCTGTCCCACCGTCATCTCAGCCTCGCTCAAGCCCGCAGGCTCCAGAGGATTCACCTGCCGATCCGCTGCGGTCAGCATCTCCTTCGGAGCTTCGTCGGAAAACTTGGCCTTAGCCAGTTGCTCAGGCGTCAGGGATTTCACCAGGGAGCGACCGCATTCCTCCTCCACCCCCAGCACCCGGAGACCCGAGAGAGGTCCCTCTCGCACCTCACCGGGATTCGATCCGAAAAAGCTCGGTGTCGCCCGCACCAAGCGCCCATCATGCACGGTGAAATTCATCGACAAATGGTGCCCCTCCACCCGCCAGCCCCAGATGCCCTGGTTGGTCGGTTGGCCAAAAATGGAAACGAAGTACATCTCTGGATCGCGCTTTTCCCGCACCGTGGAGCGTTTGGGCTCGGGCTGATCCTGCCCCTCCATTTGCCACAGCACCTCTTCCAGGCTCATGATCGTCACCGCCTTGCGCATGCCACTGTGGTTCAATCCCGTGCTCATCAGCGCGTGGGCCAGCAGCCGCTGCTGCGGCGTCATTTGCTTCAGCGGCAGCCCGAGACGCTCGCGCGGGATGAAGTGCCAGTTCTCTCGCTCTTCCGCATCGAACTCGAACATCACCTTCGCCTTTTGCTCGTCGTTCAAAGTGCCGAGAAAGGCCAGCGCCACCTCAGACATCTGGGCTCCCGTGTCGTGCGCCCGCAAGTCAGAAACCGCCATTTGAAGCGTTAGCAAAGCCGCGCCGGCCCGCAGTATGGATCGAAAATTCATGGTCAAAAAATCAGGGAGAATAGTGAGGTCTGGGTTCGACCCGAGTCACGCTCAGGTCGGATCCAAACGAACGCCGCATGCCCGCCGCTTCTGTCAGCGATCTCCCGTTCCAAGCTCAGACCTTGGTTGGTGGAGACATGAGGCGGTGCGAGAGGGGGGGCTTCGGGGATGGGACCAGCTCTCCCCGCCCTCGTGGGGATGAGTCCCCATCACGACGCCCTCCCCGCACAGAGGAAGAGGTAGGGGTTCATCTCGACCGACGCGTTTTGCAGGCTTGCCTGGGTTCACCAATACCGCCATGCTCCGTGGTTGAAAATTCTGTCACCATCATGATCCGACTCTCCTTCTCCCTGCTCGCTCTTCTCGTCGCCGTCAGTCTTGCGCGCAGCCCGCTTCCACCTCTGCGCGTCCTGCTGATCACCGGTCAAAACAACCACAAGTGGGAGATCACCACACCCGTCTTGAAACACGCGCTGGAGAGTAGCGACGCCTTCACCATCACGGTCAGCACCACTCCCGCCAAAGGGGCCGATCCAGCGACCTGGCAGACCTGGCATCCCAACTTTGCCGACTACGACGTGGTCGTCAGCAACTACAACGGCGATCTGTGGCCCGACTCCGTGCGCGCCGCTTTCGAAGCTTACGTCTCCGGCGGCGGCGGCTTCGTCTCCGTGCACGCCGCCAACAATTCCTTTGGCGACTGGCCCGAGTACAATCGCATGATCGGCGTCGGCGGCTGGGGTGGGCGCGATGAAAAGTCGGGGCCTTGGCTCTACGTCAAAGACGGCAAACTCTACCGCGACACCACACCTGGCAAAGGCGGTGCCCACGGCCCGCAGCACGAGTTTGCCATCGAGATCCAGCAGCCCGATCATCCCATCACCCGGGGGCTACCACCACGCTGGCTGCACACCCGTGACGAACTTTACTCCAGCCTGCGAGGCCCGGCAGAAAACATCGAGATCCTCGCCACCGCCACCTCCGATCTCACCCACCAGCACGAGCCCAATCTGATGGTGCTGCAATACGGCAAAGGCCGCGTCTTTCACACCACCCTCGGCCACGCCGACTACTCCATGCTCTGCCGCGGTTTTTACGAGACCCTGCAACGTGGCACCGAGTGGGCCGCCACCGGAGAATGCCAACGCACCGCCGAGGTCCCAGCCGACTTTCCCACCGCCGATCAGGCCTCCCCCGTCGCCCTCGCCGGTCACCCCCAACAGGTGCCACCCTCACCCAAGCCCGCAGCCTCAGCCACCAAATAGGTTCCCTTCCCCGCCCAGGCCCAGCCTTTTTTAAGCGCCCGACGCGAACCTGCTTGTCTCCCCACCCCTCTCGCTCTTAGCATCACGATATTTCCCACGCCATGACTCTCGATGATCTGCTCCGAGCCGCTGACGAGCACGCCGCCAGCGACGTCTTTATCCAGGAAGATCAGGTGCCACGGCTCAAAATTCACGAGCAGATCATGCTCTTCGGAGAGGAGGCCCTCAGCCTCTCTCAAGTCACCGGGCTCTGGAAAGCCTGCGGGGCCGATCCCATGATCGACATGGACAAGGACTCCGGTCTCATCTCCTCCAGCGGCACCCGCTTCCGCGTCAACCTGCACAAAGTCCTCGGTCGCATCGGAGCCGTCTTGCGGCGCATCCGCACCGACATCCCCCCACTCGAATCCCTCGGCGCCCCTCACGAACTCCTCAAAAAATGGGTCGTCAAACCCTACGGCATCATTCTCGTCACCGGCCCCACCGGCACTGGAAAATCCACCACCCTGGCCGCCCTGCTCAATTGGCTCAACCAAAACGTCGCCCGCCACGTCGTCACCATCGAAGACCCCGTCGAGTACCTCTTCTCCAACCAAATGTGCATGTTCACCCAGCGGGAAGTCGGGCGGGATACCCCCACCTTCGCCCGCGGCCTGCGTGGAGCCATGCGTCAAGCACCCGACGTCATCTTCGTCGGTGAGGTGCGCGACCACGATACCGCCCTCACCGCCCTGCAAGCTTCCGAGACCGGTCACCTCGTGGTCGCCTCGCTCCACTCCGAGCAGGTGGCCGACACCATGGAGCGCTTCTTGAACCTTTTCCCGCCGGATCAAACCAACCTCGGCCTCCACCTCCTGGCCCACCAGCTCGTCGGTGTGGTTTGTCAAAAACTCGTCCCCAACGTCGAAGGACGCCTCACCCTGCTCACCGAGTACCTCGAAAACGGAGGAGCCGTGCGGGACTGGATCGCCCGCCGGGATGTGGACCACATCGATGAGTACATGAGCCGCGGCAGCGACCCGAACTCCCAAACCTTCCTCCGCTCCATCCTCGACGCCTATCAATCCGGCATCATCGACGAAGCCACCGCCATCGTCGCCACCGGCAACGAGACCGAATTCCGCCGGGCCGCCCGCGGCATCAGCTCCTAATCGCGCCTCATCTCCCCCCCCGCCGCCCCACGCGTCATGCATCAGTTAGACCTCATCGAATACCTAGCCCTTGTCACCGAAAGAGGCGGGTCCGACCTCCACCTCAGCGTCGATGCCCCACCCTGCATGCGTCTCCACGGCGTCTTGCAGCCCCTCACCGACGAGATCCTCGACCAGCATGACACGCGGGAACTCGTGCTCAACGCCCTCAAAGAATCCCAGCGCGCCAAACTCGAGCATGACTGGGAACTCGACTTCGCCATTCAGGTCGAAAACCTCGGACGCTTCCGCGGCAACGCCTGCTACGTCATGGGTCACATCGAGGCCAACTTCCGCTACGTCCCCGACTCCATCCCCACCATCCAGGACCTCGGCCACGGCGAATCCCTCGAACGCATGAGCACCCTGCGGGATGGTCTCATCCTCGTCACCGGCGTCAGCGGCTCCGGAAAAACCACCACCCTCTGCAGCCTCACTCAAAAAATCTCCAACGAACGCTCCGCCAACATCGTCAGCATCGAAGATCCCATCGAGTTTGTCTTCAACCACAGCCGCAGCCTGATCCGCCAACGTCAAGTCGGATCCGACACCACCACCTTCGCCTCCGCCCTCAAAAGCGCCCTGCGTCAGGACGCCGACGTCATTGTCATCAGTGAGTTGCGCGACCTCGAAACCATGCGCACCGCCATCACCGCCGCCGAGACCGGTCACCTCGTCATCAGCACCCTGCACACCACCGACGCCACCGCCACCATGACGCGGATCTTTGACGCCTTTCCCGTGGACCAGCAGGACTACGTCGGAGCCCAGCTCTCCAACTGCCTGCGCGGCGTCATTTGCCAGCACCTGCTACCCCGCGCCGACGAGCCCGGCCGCGTGCTCGCCACGGAAATCCTCAGCCTCAATCACGCCACCGCTCGCTGCATCCGAGATCGTCGATTCTCTCAAATGCCCGGCCTCATCCAGATCGGAGCCCAGGACGGCATGCACACCATTGACGACTCCCTCCTCCACCTCCTCCTCAACGGCCACATCGTGCTCGATGACGCCCTCGCCCACTGCCGGGACAAACACTTCATCCAGGATGGCCTGCATCGGGAAATGAAACGCCGCGCCGCAGCCGAAGGCAAAAAACGCTGATTCCCAACCAAAATCAGAGCCGTGGAAGTGAAATCGTTGACTTCCACCTTGACCATTCACCGGGATCGAATCAAAACTTCCCGCAATGGGAAAAATCTTGGTCATCTTGCTATTTCTTGGTGCAGGCATCGGCGTGTACCAGTTGTTTAAGGAACACAAAACTAAGCAACATTCGGAACGAAACGACTGGCCGTCTCGCCTCGCCCCCGTCTTCGAAAATCACGCCGCCTCCAAGGTCCTGAAGGGAAAACAGGATGGCGGTGAGAGCAGCTTCTTCCAGCTCCTCTACATGACCTACTCCATCTCCAAGGACGGTTATCCCCTGGTTGAAACCCTCACCCGCGGAGCCACCAGCGCCGGTGCTTCCCCCATCGAAGGCCCCTTGCTCGCCTCCGCCATCGTGGAAAACTACAAAAAAGCCACCGAACTCGGCGTCTTCAGCGATCCCGCCAACCTCCTCCTCCTGGAACAAGGCCGCAGTCCCCTCGCCCACACCCCAGGGTGGGAAGACGAACCTCTCGGCGTCGGATTTCTCATCTCCCCCACCCTCGGCCCTGAGCTGCGCGTCACCCTGCCCAACATGGTGATCATGCCCATCTCCATCCGCAACGCTCAAACCGATCTCACCCCCAACAACGCCTCCAAATACTACTCCCAGTGGCTGACCTGCAAAATGATCAGCCCCGATACCGCCAATCGGATCCAGAAAAAAATCCGACAAGACACCCTGGAACGCAACTAAAGCAGCGTGCTCTCATCCGCACGCTCCAATCGCCCCACCTTTTTCTTGATCGTCTCCAGCTGCACGGTCATCTCGTGCACCGCCTTGATGCAGTCTCCCTGCATCTCAGCATCGCCCAGATGCGGCAACGCCGGATGAATCTTCATGAACTGAAGAGCAATCGCCTTGCAGGCATCTCGGATTTGTTGAATGGCAGCAGCGCGTTCCATAAGCAGCCATAACAGTAGCCCCATCCACGCTGCACGCAAACGACCCGTGCCCCAAGCATGTCGGAAGTCCATTCAAGAGGCGTGCAACCTCCCCAACATCCTTCGAAGGGTTCAACGAAGCAGCCAACTGAAAAGCTCACCATAAATGGCAAGTGCGAAGATGCGCTTCCTCATTTCGTCCAAGGCTTTGTGTCAGCCCATGGCCTTGGACTCGGCTGAAGCCTCACTACGAAATTCGACGTCCATCCCAAAACCATCGTCATCGCGGCAAACACCTCGCCCTCATTGAGCCGTCAACACACGCCCGAGCTTCAAGCCGTTCTGCGACAATCCCGCATTTTTCACCCCCATCTTTTACCAATCTTCAGGCATCAATTCAACGGCCCCTCCAACCGTCGCCGATCCGAAGAAACTCCGGCTCCCCCTTCTCGTAACGATGAG